>CAOKUH010000143.1 GCA_948472605.1 uncultured Mycoplasmatota bacterium | reverse complement strand
AAATATGAATTTAAGTAGCAATGATAAAAATACCAATGATTTTCTTAAAATTTTAAAAGATTTAGAACTTGGTTATACATACGAAGTAGATACAACGAAAAAAGAATTTAATCTAGAATTAATGTCTAATTATAAAAATGAAGATTTATTATCACTATCAGTTACCGCCAAGGATAATAAAAATGCTTATGTATATTTAAATAATCTTTATGATAAATATATTATGGTTCCATTTGAAAATGAAACAGAAATTGATAATATGTTTAATAATTTAGCTGAATTAAAAAAATTTATTGATAATTACAAAATAATCCTTGAAAAATTAAAAGTAGCTTTAAACAAATCTCTTAAAAGTGAATATTTTAAAAGTGAAAATACTACCATTAAATTAAATGGCGAAGATACTAATGTTACCAAACATACTTTGATTTTAGATGAAAAAAATTTAGAAGAAATAGACAAATCATTATTTAATGAGTTAAATAATGATGATGAATTTATTAAAGCTTTAGCTATTATCTCAGGAACAGATGAAAAGGAAATGAAAAAGGACTTTAATGATTCGATAAATGAAAAGATTAACCTCGAAAATGGTCCAATTAATATTTCTATTTATACTAAAAATGTTGAGTTTATAGCTTTAGATATTACTGATAATGTAAATACCTTAAGTTTAATAAAAGAAAATGAAACAAGTTTTCAATATAAAATTGATAATTTAAATCTTAATTTAGAAGGAACATTTGAAATAACTAAAAATGACAATAACTATAATTTAAAAATATATATAGATTCATCTGAATTAAAAGGTACTATTTCACTTAATATAGCAATTTCAGAAGAAATTAAAATACCTGACATAGATTATAAAAAAGTAATAAATGTCGAAAATCTAACAGAAGATGATCAAAGGAAAATTTTAAATAATATAGAAAATAATAAAGTATTACAAGAATTAACTGAGAGTATAGCAAAAATGTTTATGCCAGAATTGTATATGTAAAAAAGACTATGGTCTTTTTTTTGGATAATAAGTCAAAAAAAATCAAAGTTTTTTATTACTTTGATTTTTTATCTGACATCATTTCTTTTATTGCTGTTCCCATTGTTGCAATAGATTGTAATTCAGATGGAACAATAATTTTAGTTGATTGTCCATCAGCCATTTTAGCTAGTGTTTCATAACTTTTTAAAGTTAATACTGATTGATCAGCTTTAGCATCTTTTAATAACTTAATTCCTTCAGCTTCAGCAGTTTTGATTTTTAACATTGCCTCAGCCTCTCCTTCAGCTCTTTTTATTTTAGATTCTTTTTCAGCTTCTGCTCTTAAAATTGCACTAGCTTTTTCTCCTTCAGCAATTAAAACACTTGACTTCTTTTCACCTTCTGCTTGAAGAATTTTTTCTCTTCTTTCACGTTCAGCACGCATTTGTTTTTCCATTGCTTCTTGAATATCTTTTGGAGGTAAAATATTTTTTACTTCCACTCTATTTACTTTAATTCCCCAAGGATCTGTTGCTTCATCTAAAATTGAACGCATTTTAGAATTAATAATATCACGACTAGTTAAAGTTTGATCTAACTCTAACTCTCCTATAATATTACGTAATGTTGTAGCAGTTAAATTCTCAATAGCACTTATTGGATATTCAACTCCATATGTATAAAGTTTTGCATCTGTTATTTGAAAATAAACAACAGTATCAATTTGCATAGTTACATTATCTTTAGTAATAACTGGTTGTGGAGCAAAATCTTTAACAATTTCTTTTAAAGTAACTGTATTAGCTACACGATCAACAAATGGAATTTTTATATGTAATCCATTTTTCCAAGTTGCATAATAAGATCCTAACCTTTCTATAACATAACTTTTAGCTTGTGGTACAACCTTAATATTTGGAATAACAATTAAAATAACAATAATTAAAATAGCAATTAAAAATGACATTTTTACTTCTCCTTCTTTCTAACAATTAATTTGACGCCATCAATTTTTTCAATGATGACCTCCTCGCCAATCTCTATTTCTTCTTTAGAAATAGCACTCCAATGCTTACCATCAACTTTAGCTTCTCCAACTTCATTCTTTTTGATTGCTAAAGTTACGACAGCAGTACTACCAATTATACGATCTAAATTCGTTTTAGTATCACTATTAGATTTTATTATTCTTTCTAGTAAACTTCTAGTTGTAAATAATAAAATAATTCCTAAAACTACGAATACCGCAAATTGGATAAAGAAATTATCTACAAAAATAGATAAAATTAAAGAAACTATCCCACTTGCAATAAACCAAATAGATACTAAATTAACAGTACTAACTTCTGCAACAATCAAAATAAAAATAATAATTAACCAAAGTATCCATAATTCCATAACTTCACCTCTTATGTTTAATATACTATTATTTTATTAATTTTACAAGATAATTAGAAGTAAGATTGTAATTCTTTTAGAAAAATGTCATTGAATAAATAACAAAGAAAAATGTCATA
>CAOKUH010000142.1 GCA_948472605.1 uncultured Mycoplasmatota bacterium | reverse complement strand
ATATTTATTATTATGTGCTAAATAATAGCGAGCAGGAATGTGCAGTTATCTTATGTCCATTTATAGATAATCCTGTATTAAAACAAGGTAAATATATTCAGCTTGGTTTTGATGCTGTTGATGTAGGAAACTATATGGCAAGAGAAATTGAAAATAATTTATTGCATTTACAGTGTTCAGATTATGTACTTACATACTGGAAAGTTGATACAGATAACTGTTGGGACCATAAGTGGCAATTATCAGCTTTATTTCCAAGTATGGGCTTATCAAGGCGTTATCATCATGTATATAGAGATAAAGAAATCCCATATGATGTATGGGCAAATATACATTTTGGAGTGATTGGTAGTAAAATAAACCCTTCTGACTTTATATTATTAAAAGGTGCTGGAACTGAACAAGTTATTTCAGATATTAAGAAATATAAGAACAATATTAATATAAAAGATACCACTATAAGACTTTTAGAAATGAGTGGTGATTACGGAGATAATGAAGGTGATATAGAAGCTATTAAAATAGGTATTCAAGTCTCAAAAAATTATGAAATAAAAACAGTTGATATTATTGCTAATCAGATACTAATTATTTTACAAACATATAGTAGAACACAAAGAAGGTGATTATGTATAGAATTATGAAAAAAATATTAATTATTTTTTATACATTTTTAATACCGCTACCTATTATTACTATTATAATGATTAGTATTATATATGATTTACAATATAACAATAGTAATATAGCAGAGACAGTATTCATGGGAATATTTGTTTATATAGCATTTTTACTAAATATTGTTGTATTTATTGTTCATGTAGTTCAGGATGTAGTATTATTAATTATTTTATTAGGTTCATAGTATGGAATACATAAGTATATTAAAGAAATTTTTATGTTGGATATTAGTATTTTGGATTCCTGTTAATATGTTATTAATTCTTATGTATTTTGTTTTTACAGTAGATTTACCAATTTCAGAAAAGAAAGTTAAATTTTTAAATAAGATGCTTAAAGAAATAGAGTATTCATATCATAATCAATATGATAACAAAACATTTTATAAGGATAGAGCATTTGAGATAATGTCATATGATAAATATCTTCAATTTAATCCAGGAACTAATCATTTGTGTAACTTTACAAGTAAAGCTATTGTAAAGTTAAAGGTTTCTGTGGGTAACCGTATATTATATAGAGATACTACTGATAAATGCTGCTATGGGTATTATGAAGTAACATATAATTCTATTGATAATACAGCATTGTGTATATATATTGAAAGTTCAGATGGTATAAATATTGATTTAAGTAGAACAAAAATTATAAAGAAAGTAAGATAAGCTTTATGAAACATATTGAAAAACTAATAATCACTCATTAAGAAAAGTAAGCTTATATTATAAAAAAAATTAAACTTATTTTGTAAATATTTATTATAAGAAAAGAGGGATAATTGTTGTAGTATGTTTTATGAAGCAGTTAAAACAGATAGTTTTTGGGACCATAAGTGGCAGTTATCAGCCTTATTTCCAAGTATGGGTTTATCAAGGCGTTATCATCATGTATATATAGATAAAGAAATCCCATATGATGCTTGGTCAAATATACATTTTGGTGTAATAGGTAAATACTGTCGTTTTAGTGAAAACACATTATTAGTTGGAGCAGATGTGGCTCAGAAGTGGTCTAATAGAGGATTTTCTAAAATAGAACAAAAGCAATGGCTTAAAGGCGATACTATATGCGATAAAGTGGCTATAAAATTAGGTTTCTCTATATATGATGAATGCATAAAAGGCATTTTAATAAATGCTTATAATATATTATCATATGTAGTTAATGATAATGTTTTTAAATATTATTTTCAAAATGGAGAGTGTCCAGATGAATAAAATAAAGAATTTTTTTCGTTCAATGTTATTTCAGATATACTATATTCTATTTATATTCATTATTACATCTGATGTCTTATATATAGGTATGTCACTATTTTTCTATACCGATGTAAAAGAATTTATCGTTGGTTTATTAAGCTCTTATATTGCAGTATATGTTGGTAGTATAATTTATATTTATTACAATTTTATTTTATTATTTTGAATGGAGATATATATGCAAAATAGCAAAAAAATAATAGTGAAAATTTTATTTTTAATTATTGCGGTTCCTCCATCAATTTTATTTTGGGGTATTATAATTCTATCTGTAACTAATTCAAATATTAATTTTGGTCCCCACCTTTCTGAACAAACAGTGTTAAGCTTATGTGATAATTTATCTAATTTAGCAATAACAGGTAATTCAAATTTTAAAGATAATAGATTTCATTTAGTATTTTGTGATAATCAAAATAAATCAGGTTGTTTTTATAATTTATTCCGAAATAAAGCCATTGCCTATATTCAATATAAAAATATTTTTTCAATGCCTGTTGATTTTTATCGAATAAAATTTTATTATGATACCATTGATAATTGCACTAAATATTACGAAATATCATATAATCCAAAGTTAAATAAGGCAT
>CAOKUH010000141.1 GCA_948472605.1 uncultured Mycoplasmatota bacterium | reverse complement strand
TAAAAATTTTCTTGTATTTTAATTATAATTTTTATATAATAATATTTAGAAAAATAGGAGTAAACGTTTATGAGAAAGATAATAGCTGGTGTAGATATAGGTTCTTTTACCATAAAAGTAATTGTTGCAGAGATTATTAAATCTAAAACAAATATTTTAGCTGCAGTGGAAGTGGAATCAAAAGGGATAAAAAACGGCTTAATAGTTAATAAAGAAACTTTTACTCCTGCTTTAAAAGAAGCTATAAAAAAAGCTGAAGAAATACTTGGTTTAAGAATAAGAAAAGTTGTAATTACTGTACCAGGATTTGATGCTGAATTTATGATTAGTGATGGAGCTAGTACAATTACTAATGAAGATAAAGTTATTAGGGGAATGGATATAGTCCGTGCAATGCAAGCAAGTGTATACAATAAAGTTCCTGAAAATTACGAAATAGTAGGGATTACTCCAGCAGGATTTAAAATTAATGAAGATGAAATTGTTAAAAATCCTTTGAATATGATTGCTAACAAGTTATATGTAAAGACTGTAGTATCTATGATTCCTAAAATTAATCTTATGCCAATTTTAGAGTGTTTTTCGAAAATAGAAATTGAGGTAATGGATGCTAGTTTAGTATCAGTTGGAGACTATTATGCTTTAAGAAAAGAACAAATGGAATCTCAAGTAGGAGCAATTATAAATATTGGAGATGCAATTACAACAATTTCTATATTTAATAAAGGGGTCTTAACTAATACTGCCGTATTCGAAATAGGTGGACAAAATATTGATAATGATATATCATTTATATATAAAGTAACTAAGAGTGATGCTCATGAGTTAAAGGAAAAATTAGGACTTGCTCATAAAAGAATGGCTAAAGCTAATAACACATCTTATGTTACTAATAAATTGGGGGAAAATATCGCTATTAATCAGTATGAGTTGAGTGAAATTATAGAAAGTAGACTAGAAGAGATTTTAAATATTGCAAAAAAACAAATTAATCACTTAACAAAAAAGGAAATTCATTATATAATAGTATCGGGTGGCGTTAGTGAGATAAATGATTTTGAGTTAACTCTTGAAAGTGTTTTTGGAAGAAGTGCCACTTTAGCTAAAGTTTATGAAATAGGAGTACGTAATAATAAGTATTCTGCTTGCTTAGGTATAATTAAGAACTATGATAATAAGTTGAAGTTACGCGGTAAAGAATTTTCAATGTTTTCTTTAGAAGAACTTGAAGAATTAAGCGGTAAAAGAAAAAAGATAAATATATCTGATAATTCAGTATTAGGGAAATTATTTGGATATTTTTTTGATAATTAAGGAGAGTGTACAATGGAAGGAATAAGTAATGGTCTTAAAATAAATCCAATTGCCAAAATTAAAGTCTTTGGAGCTGGTGGTGGCGGTTGTAATGCTGTTAATAGGATGATTGAAGAGGGTGTTCAAGGGGTCGAATTTTATGTTGTAAATACTGATAAGCAAGTATTAGATGCATCACGTGCTGAACATAAAATCCAAATTGGCGAAAACATTACTGGAGGTCGTGGAGCTGGTTCTAATCCTGAAGTTGGAAGAGAAGCAGCATTAGAAAGTAAAAGCGAGATTGAAAACGCTGTTCGTGGAGCTGATATGGTGTTTATTGCATGCGGTCTAGGTGGAGGAACAGGAACAGGTGCTGCCCCAGTAATAGCAGAGATTGCTCAAGATTTAGGTGCTTTAACTGTAGGTATTGTTACTAAGCCTTTCCGCTTTGAAGGAAAAAGAAGAATGGAACATGCTCTTGTTGGAGTCGAAGAATTGAAAAAACATGTTGATACATTAATTATTATTCCAAACGATAGATTAAGAGATATTATAGACAAAACGACTAGTTTCCAAGATGCCTTTAAAGAAGTAGATAATGTCTTACATAGAGGAGTACAATCAATTTCTGATTTAATTGCTGTAACAGGAATTATTAACCTAGATTTTGCAGATGTAAAAACAGTTATGGAAAATTCTGGTACGGCCTTGATTGGAATTGGTATGGGAGTTGGTGAAAATAGAGCTGTAGAAGCAGCAGAACAAGCTGTATCTAGTGCTTTATTAGAAACCACTATAGAAGGAGCAACAGATGCTATTATTAATATTACAGGAGGAGAATCTTTAACTTTATTTGAAATTGAAGAGGCTGTAGAAGCAGTAAGAAGTGCTGCTAATAATGATATTAATATAATATTTGGAGCTATTCCTAATGCTAATTTAACTGATGAAGTTATTGTTACTGTCATTGCGACTGGCTTTGATGGAGCAAGTAGAGATAGAAGTACTGTACCTGATGAGGATACAAGATATAATAATCGTGAACAAAAAATGAAAAGAAGATATGAAGATGATTTAGATTCTGAATATGATATTCCACCATTCTTAAGAAATCACGATGGTTTTTAAAAAATAATTTAAGATATTTGTGCTTAAAAAAATAAAGAGCTGCCCAAAAATTAAATAAATAATTTTTAGACAGTTCTTTTATTAACCTTTAGGGTGTAACTTGCTATTGCAAGTTACTAAAAACCACTAGCTA
>CAOKUH010000140.1 GCA_948472605.1 uncultured Mycoplasmatota bacterium | reverse complement strand
TCGTTGTTGTTTTCATTCATAATGTAAACCTCATTTCTACTAATATATATACACCCTAAATTTGATATTTCCTTTTTTTGAACGATAATTTTTATAAAAATACATTGAAAAACTAAAAAATCAAAATGATTTTCTCTAGGCAAATATTTATTTTGATGATATAATTATTTCTAGAATAGGAAGAGGAGTTATGGAAGAACTTGACATTAGGGATTTATTATCTTATTTTTTTAATAAAAGTGTGCATTTTTTTGCTATAGTTGCCATAGTTGTTACACTAGGCTGTTTATATTCTGTATTTATTCAACAACCGAAATATACATCAACTACAAGTATAATTTTGACAGGTTTTAGTAGTAATAAAGAAGGATCAACTATTACTCAATCAGATTTAACAGTAAACTCAAAACTTGTTAGTACATATCGTGAAATTGTTAAAAGTAGAAGAGTATTAAATCAAGTTATAGGAAATTTAAATTTATCTTATAATACAACAGATTTGGCTAAAATGATAAAAGTTGGTTCTATAAATGAAACCGAAATCATTGAGATATCAGTTACTAATTATAATGCTAGATCTGCATATTTAATTGCTAATGAATTGGCAGAAGTATTTGGTAAAGAAGCAAAAGATTTATATAATTTATCAAATGTTTCAATTTTAGATTATGCTGAAGTATCATCAATTCCGTCAAATTTTAATATTACCAAACAAGTATTAGTTTATATTCTAGGAGGAGTAGTATTAGCATTCTTTATTTTACTTGTATTTTATTATTTTGATACAACTATAAAAAGTGTTAGTGATGTTGAAAGAAAGTTTGAACTTACTATTTTAGGTTCGGTACCTGATTATACGAAAAAGAAGAAGGGAGTAAACCGAAAATGAAAGATGAAATTATTGTTGACAAAAATCCTAAATCAAGTGTTGCAGAAGCTATTAGAATTATTAGAACTAACTTAGAATTCTCAGGAGTTGATAAAAAAGTTCGTTCAGTTTTAATAACATCATCAGTACCATCAGAAGGAAAAAGTTTTATAAGTACTAATTTAGCAACAGCCTTTGCTCAAAACGGAAGTAAGGTCTTACTTATGGATTGTGATATGCGAAAAGGAAGATTACATAAAATATTTGGCATAGAAAATGATAAAGGTTTATCTAATTTACTTTTAGAAAATGTTGAAGTAAGATTCAATAGTTATATTAGAAGAACAAGAATTGAAAATTTGTATCTTTTACCAAAGGGTGTTGTTCCTCCTAATCCAAGTGAATTATTAAATTCCCCTAAAACTAAAGTATTGCTTCGAACTCTTGCAGATAAATTTGATTATATTATTTTAGATGGAACCCCAGTTAATGGGTTAACAGATTCGCTTATATTAACAAAATATGTAGACAAAACAGTTATAGTTGCCTCTTTAAATAAGACGAAAACTAGTGAATTAGAGTTTACAAAAAAAAGTTTAATTAGTGTAGGAGCTAGTATTGCAGGAGTAATTGTCAATCGAACTCAAGATATTCATGGTAGTTACTATGGCAATTATTATGAATAAATAATATGATAGATATTCATTCTCATATAATTAATGAAATAGATGATGGAGCAAGAAGTTTAGAAGAAAGTTTAAGCATTTTAAAAAAACTAAGTAAAATAGGATTTACTGATATTATTGCAACACCCCATTATATTTCTGGAAGTAATTATGTAAGTAATAATTATACCAAAAACTATAAATTAGAAAATTTAGCTTATTATTTAAAAAAAGAAATCCCTATTAACGTATATTTAGGAAATGAAATTTTTATAGATCCAGATATAATACACTTTCTAAAAAGAAGAGAAATAACTACACTTAATAATAGCAAATATATTTTAGTGGAATTCCCAGTAAGTAGACAAATGAACGAAATGATGGACATATTATTTTTATTACGCAGTAAAGACTATATACCTATCATTGCTCATCCCGAAAGATATATTTATTTACAAGAAAATCCAAAATTAATTGATGAATTTTTGAAAATGGGTTGTTTATTTCAAGGAAATTTTTCAAATATTGTTAAAAAATATGGAACAAATGCTAAAAAGTTATTTATTTATATGCTTAAGAACAACAAATATCAATTTTTAGCAACTGATATTCATCATGATGGAGACATTTTGTTTCAAAAAATGAAATTAATTGAACATAAAATAAGTAAAATTATTGGTAAAGAGAAATATCACGAACTAACCTACAATAATCCTTTAAAAGTATTAAAAAATGAGAATATTAAGTCACCTTATGAAGAATACTAATAATATAATTATTAGTAATGGTGGTTTGATATATAGTGCGTTTAATTTTAGTATTTATAGTTTTTTTAATGGTTTTAATCATTTATTCTGCTTGTTATGTTTCTAGTTTATCAAATGAAATAGAAAATGAATATAGAAAAAAACATTAATGTCAATTTTTAGATATTAATGTTTTTTGTTAGAAAATGATATTTATCTTTAAAAATTTTTATGTGACTTTTTTATGAAAATGTCCGCTTTTTTTAAGCATTTTATAAATAAAAATGTCCTCATAAAAAGTACCTAAAAAAGCAGGATATTTTTTT
>CAOKUH010000139.1 GCA_948472605.1 uncultured Mycoplasmatota bacterium | reverse complement strand
TTTTAAAATATGTTTAACATTTTCGTCAGTTGTCTTAGCAATTATTTTTTCATAGTTTTTAATAGCAGTTTCTTCTTCATAAATATTATCTATTAATGTTTGACGCCAATTTTTTTCATAATTAACATATTCTCCGCTAAACCATTTTGTATGATTGTTTTCCACGCTTGTAAATAATGGTGTTAAACCAAGCTCATATATTAAATTTCCTAATATTTCTAAGTGATGCATTTCAACAATAGCAATTCCTCTTAATATATTCTTTAATTCATGGTCATCCTGCATCATCATTTGAAAAACATAGTTATGAACCGCTGTATCTTCACTAACTCGTCCTGCATAAGAATTTAGTACATCTTTAGCTATCTCAATATCTTTTTTTATAACTTTTACTTTAGGATATGGTAAGTTCACACTATATTCCATTTTTATCACCTAATAGAATATATGTTAATAATAGAAATTTAGAATAGATTATTTAAATAAAGTAAAAGGATATCTATTAGGCAAATCCAAAGAAAATTCCATTAATTCTTTACTAATAGGATGATTAAATGATAAACATTTGGCAAATAAAGCAATCTGTTCTTTAACATGATAATTTTTATTATATCTTGCATCTCCAAATAAAGGATAACCAATATGAGAAAATTGAACTCTTATTTGATGATGTCTACCTGTTTTTAAATTTATTTTTACTAAAGTAAATTCATTAATTATTTTTAAAACTTCATAATCGAGAATAGCAAGTTTCCCCTCATTTTTAACAAAAGAAGTATTAGTTTTTTCATCTTTAATTAAATAATTTTCTAAATGACCATTATTTTTTAAACGTCCACATAAAACTGCATAATATGTTTTTTTAAAATCATGATTTGCTACTTGTTTTGATAATCTATCAGCGGCCTTAGACGTTTTAGCAAATACCATTACTCCACCTACTACCCTATCTAATCTATGAACTAATCCTAAATATACATTACCTGGTTTTTTATATTTTTCCTTTAAGTAATTTTTTAACATAGTAAGCAAATCTAAATCTTTTGTATTATCTTTTTGAACCAATATATTAATTGGCTTTTCAACAACTAATATATGATTATCTTCATATAAAATATTCATTATTCTTCCCATAACCCATAAATTCCGCATGGTAATATTAAGCTGTCTTTAGTTATAGGTAAACCTACTTCTCCACTTGATACAGAACCATTTGGGTACTTTTTTAAAATAGTTGTTTTTAAAATATTAGAAAGAACAATAGGAGAAATCCCAGTTGTATAAGAATTAATCAAAAAGAATAAAGGTTTATCTGATAATATCTGCATGCATAGATTAATTAAATAGTAAATGTTTTTTTCAAATTTCCAAACTTCTTTATTAGGTCCTCTTCCATAACTTGGTGGGTCCATTATAATAGCTTCATATTTATTGCCTCTTCTTATTTCTCTTTCGACAAATTTAACGCAATCATCAACAATAAAATGAATTTCGTTGTTTTCTAAATGAGAAAGTCGCATATTTTCTTTAGCCCATTCACTCATACCACGTGATGCATCAACTTGAACTACCTTTGCCCCTACACTAGATGCAGCCATAGTTGCACATCCTGTATATGCGAATAAATTTAAAACTTTTATATCCCTATTACTATTTTTAATTTTATTCATAATAAAATCCCAATTAATAGCTTGTTCAGGAAAAATACCTGTATGTTTAAAATTAGTAGGACTAACTTTAAAAGTTAAATGTTTATAATTAATCGTCCAATATTCTGGTAGATTCTTTTTAAATTCCCAAAATCCTCCACCTTCATTACTTCTATGATAAAATCCATCTATATTTTGCCATGCAA
This sequence comes from uncultured Mycoplasmatota bacterium, assembly GCA_948472605.1. Lineage (GTDB taxonomy): Bacteria > Bacillota_I > Bacilli_A > RF39 > UBA660 > MGBC108787. The sequence continues at coordinate 753 of CAOKUH010000139.1, read as the reverse complement.
CATAATTATCAACATTCCATATTGCTTGAGGATCAGGCCTTCTTAAAATAACATTTCCAAATCTTTCTAATTTTTCACCACCACCCGCATCTAAACATTCATAATCTTGCCAATTATTACTAAGTCTCATAATTAAACACCTCAAAAAAATTATAACACAATAATTGTATTTTTATAAATATTCATATATAATATTGTTCCTTGTTAAGGAGGAGCTTTATGAAATATAGTTGGAATAAAGAAAAATTGGCTAAAATAAAAACAGACTATTTAACTTTAAAACAGCAAAATAATAGTTTAAACAATAATTTATTTTTTGGAATTGATGAGTCACTAGAAACAATTAAGGAAATGGAAGAAATTTTTAGGCATATTAAAAAATAAGGAATACCAAACAGAACGTCCTATAAAATATGTCGATAGAACTAATTTTCTTAGTGAAAATAATTTAGAAGATTACCAAAATATATCTAATAATTTAAAAAATTGGATTATTAATTCTGTTCCTGTTTTACATGATTGTCGAATTATCCACTATTATAAAAAATTACCTAAATGGAATTTAACAGATAATGATTGGTTTTGTTTAATTCATGACTTTTTCAATTGGTTACCTAATAAAAATTATACTCAATTAGTTGATAAATATCTTACCAAAAATAATTTATTACGAATTAATAAAAAGAATAATAAAGATAATATATTTGGATTGACATTTTCATTTTATTATCCATATTATATTCCTTTTTTTCT
>CAOKUH010000138.1 GCA_948472605.1 uncultured Mycoplasmatota bacterium | reverse complement strand
AATATTCAAATGTATTACTTCCAACATAACTTGTTAATTCAATAGGAATATAATCAGTGTCATATTTTCCATTTGCATTTTTAAAATTACGCATAACTTTCAACATTAGTTTATATGAAGTCTTATCCTCGCTTTCCATTTTTTCAATATCGTTGTTTATTCTGCCAATAAGTACAACATTGTTCATAATTTTTTACCTTCTTTCTAGCATACTAATAATGTTTAAATTACTAGTATCTAATAATAAAATACCATAATCATTTTTATAAATCGTAACACAAAATAAAAAAACATTATCCGATTAGGATAATGGATACTATTAGCACAGAATCTATGCTAATTACAACTTTTTACTTTTTAATCCCAAAGATGTTGTTTTTCTACTTTTCATAAACTAATTATTTTTTGTTTCTAATGTTTTTTAAAGCTGTATCTTTGTCTGGATTTATAGAACGATAATGGGACATTCCATCAGCTGTTTCTTGATAAGCATACCATATAGTTTCGCTTTCATAATAGTCTATAATATGTTTATTAGTTGTAGTACATTTTACAAGAATTATTTCATCATCTGTTTTTTCTTTTGCTTTACATTTTAATTCATTTGATGTAACATCAGGCTCAAAAGCTAAAGTTAAAACACTCTTAGGAATTTCTTGTAATGCGTATCGTTCGGCTTCATATCCACCTTCTATACGCCCACCATTACTACACATATTAACGAAAATAATTATTAGTACTATTATTGAAATTATACCACTGATTACTTTCAAAATATCGGGCTTGTCTGAACTATTTTCGTCTTGATTTGATGTTTTTCGCGTTATAGGCTCTGTCGATTGCTTAACTTCTGTTTTTTTGCTATCTGTATCTCTAATTGTTGCATTCCTCTCTAATTTTTTTTCATTTTCTTTTGTACTATTGTTTTCATAAGTTGGTACGCTTTCGTTAGAATCTCTTTTGTTTTGACTAGTAATACTATTTAATAACTCTAAAAGTTGCTTATCCTTTACAATATTAAGTTCTATGGGGTTACCACCAAATCTAACAATAGATAATACACCGTTTGACTCATCATAATTATAACCTTTGACATTAGAGTAGGGAATTTTAATAAGTTGGTCGTTTGTATTTATTGCAAAACTTTCATCTTTAATCTTTAGTATTGCTTCTTCTTTATTTTCTCCACTTAATAAAGTAGCATTTAACTTTCGCATATTTAGCCCTCCAAGTTTTTAATTGCATCATTGATTGCAGTAACCCAGTTTTTTTTTCCCGTAACTGCAAACACATCTTTACCAGAATTAGTTATAATTGTTAAATTATTAGATAAAAAGCCCCCTGCTTCTACAGACTTGATATTTTCTAATTCAACTTCAAATTCTTTTTTTCCAGCATTAACTCTATGTCCTTCAAAATAAAGTGTTTCATTTGTTAAAATTAAATGTCCACCCTTACTTCCAATTCCATGAAACCAATTCGCTGCGCCTTTTTTTAAAATTTCTTCTTTCATAAAGTTACTCCTCCTATACTCCAATATTATAGCATAAATAGATAAAATATACAATATTAAGCATATAAGTAAAATTATATATAGGAGGAAATAACATGAAAAATAACCTAAAACAAATAAGAACTTCAAAAGACTTATTGCAAACTAAAGTTGCTATGGACTTGAATATAACTCAAGAAACAGTTTCATCTTATGAAACGGGGCGTGTATTTCCTAGTTCTGATATGCTTATCAAGTTAGCAGATTACTATAATACTTCTATTGATTATTTACTTTGTAGAACAAAATATGATATTCCTATCAATGATATAAAGCCGAATAATATTAGTGATAGTGATTTTATTCTTTTAAATAAGATTAATAAACTATCGCCAAACTATAAATCAAAAGTAGAGGGTTATATTGACGGACTAAACGATAAATAGTTTATATATTTTAAATATTAAATATTAAATACTCTTAAATTATAATATTAATAAATATGCTATAATTAAGTATAAATAATAAATAACATATATTAGTTAAAGAATAGTAATAGAAAAGTAAAAGGTGTCATACTAGGTGTCATGAAATCTAAAATAAAGTGTAATAATTTATAATATTATATGACACCTTCAAAAAATTAAAAATCACGATAAAATAAGGGGTAATAGAATATAATAATAGTCAAAAGCGTCCATCCCGAACAGAGAAGTTAAGCACTAGAACGCCGACAATAGTGTAAGCTAAGATAGGAAGTTGCCTATTTTTTTTTGTTTTAAAATATTATTATTTACAAATGGGTTTTCTCTCCTGTATAATAATGGTAAGTTTGAGGTGTAGTAGTATGGGTTATGTTAAATATAAAGCTGTAACCAAACCATTTAATTTTTCTAGTGTTATAGATATAGATAAGGAGACATTGCCGGCATATGTTAAACAATATATAAGAGATGAACTTATTTTAGTTGCTTATAAAACAAGTAGAGATCATGGAATATTTACTGACAAAAAAATAGTATTATTTGATAGTTATAAAAAAAGAAAGCAAATTTATGCTATTCCTTATAAATCCATTTCAACTATTTCTATTCTTTTTGATGATGATTATGCTATATTAGATTTGTTTTTAAATTCTGGATATCCAGAAACTTTAAAATTTGTTAATTTAACCGCCGAAGAAAAGCTTAGATTACGTATTCTATATACATGTGTTAA
>CAOKUH010000137.1 GCA_948472605.1 uncultured Mycoplasmatota bacterium | reverse complement strand
CATCTTCTGGAAGAACCTTGTCAGGTGGTATTGACCCAGCAGCTTTGCATAAACCAAAGAAATTTTTTGGTGCTGCAAGAAATATTGAATATGGCGGAAGTTTAACGATTCTTGCTACAGCTTTAATTGATACGGGAAGTAGAATGGATGATGTTATTTTTGAAGAGTTCAAGGGAACTGGTAATATGGAGGTTCATCTAGATAGAAAATTGTCTGAGAGAAGAATTTTCCCAGCAATTGATATTAATAAGTCTGGTACAAGAAGAGAGGATTTATTGTTGACGCAAAAGGAAAAAGATACTGTGTTTGCTTTGCGTAAAGCTATGAACAGCATGCCAGTTGCAGATGTTACTGAACAAGTGATTAGCCATATGACACAGTCTAAAAATAATGATGAATTTATTGAACAAATGGAAAGTTATTTAAGAAGGTTTAAATAAAAAATGTTGTATATTTATAATTAAGAAGAGAGAAGGAGAGGTGGTATAATACTGCCATCTATCTTTTTAATTATAAATATATAACATTGCGCAAAATCAAAGTTTTGTGCAAATAGGAATAGGATCAAAATATTGAATACCTGGTTTTGGTATCCTTTTCAAGTCCTGGTACTACTTGCTTATAGGCTTTTAATAGTATCGTATATTTAGTTGTTTTGCATTCATTTTATTTGCATTTTATCCGTTTTCAGTATATTTCAGTATAACGGCTATTTTTTATTTTATCATTATATTATTATTTATTATATTTTTTATCTAGTTATTTATATTCTTATATTAGTTCTTACATTTTAAACAACAACTTATATTACTTAAATAAAAAAACGCCTTAAAAACGATTTTAGAGCTTCGCTTCAAAATAGCCTTATTTTATAGACAACAAACTATATGGCTATTTTTTGAAAACGGCTTAAAATCGATTCTCGTGCGTCACTTTTTTAGCGTTTTTGACTTAAAATTCAGTTGCTGCAATAATTATAAAGAATTGTATATATTACTAAAAATTATATATTAATATAATAAATATATATGAATTTATAAGAATAAATTTATATAAGTATTATAATATGAAGATTTTATTAAATGCAAAATAAAGTTATTAATAATTTAGCTGATTAACTTTATTAGTAAATGATAAAAGTGTCTTAAAAACGATTTTCAGAGCTTAGGATTTATAAAATTAATTAGTAATTGTAGAATAATTATAAAAAATTCGTAATTAACAAATGTTCGGTTTTTGATATTATAAATCAAACATTATAAATTTAACATTGCACAAATTTAAAAATCATAAATTTGAAATCTAAAAATTAAAATCTTAAAATTCAAAAATTTTTAAATTTATAATTTTAGTTAAATTTTTATTTGTAAAATTTTTTAAACTTCTATTCCTACTAATTTTTTAAATTAAGAAAAATTTTTAAAATTTATTATTTTATATTTTACAAATTATTAAAAATCCTCTATTCCCCCCTACTCTATCGTTTTTATCCAACTTGAAATTTTTCTTTGTTAGTAGGTATTATATCTATAATATTATCTCCAAGCATATTTTTACCAGTTGTTCTTCTTTTCTCATATTCTTCTGCTTTTCCATTTACTTGTTCTGCAAGGCTTGATAATACTTGTTCATAAGTATATTTTAATTGAGCTAGTTTCTCTCTTTTTTTCTCTTCATCTGATTCTTCAGCATTTAGCATAAATTCAAGATTATAACTATATAACTCTAATGATCTTAATATTAAATCTACTTGTCCATCTAGTAAATTAAGTTCAACAGAATGTATAGCAGTTTTATCAAAATTTGGTCTTGTATTCATTAAATTTCCTCCTTTTTAATATCCAACAGCATCTGCCATCATAAAATTTGACATAGGATGTTCTAACATAGCATCCATTACTTCTTTATTATATAAATGTGTATAGATTTCTGTTGTATCAATTTGGACATGTCCAAGCACTTCTTGGATTGTTTTTATATCTGTACCATTTCTATATAAAAGTGTAGCACATGTATGTCTTAAAGTATGTGTAGCATATTTTGTTTCATCAAGTTCTGCTTTTTTATAGGCTTCTTTTACAATTGTTCTTATTTGTCTTTTGCTTAATCTTTTATTTTGATTACTAATAAATAAAGCATCTTTATGCTTTTTATTTTCAATCACAATTTTATTTCTGTATTTCAAATAATCTTCAATTGCTTCTTTAGTAGGTTTATTTAGATAACAAGTTCTTTCTTTATTACCTTTTCCAATTACTACAAATTTACTTTCTGGAAGATTTAAATCATCTATATTTAGATTTGCAGCTTCAGACAATCGTAATCCACAATTTAATATTAAACGAATTATTGCATTGTTTCTTATATCAGATACTTTATAGCTATGTTCATATACTTTTTGAACTTTTTTAGCTTCTGAAAGAGATAAGTAGTTAGGTAGCTTTTGTTCAAGTTTTCTTTCTGTTTTTATTAGTTTAAATGGTTCTCTAAATAATTTATGACTAATAGTATATAGATAATTAAAGAAAGTCTTTAGATGTTCAATTTTCTTAACTCTTGTATTAGTTTTATACTGTCTTTCTGATAAAAAGAATATAAACCCATAAATATCTGTATTTGACAAACTTCTTATATCATTTAAACTTATTTCATCTATAGTTTCATATTTTTCTTTAAATGTATGTATATTAACAAATTCAAGAAATTGGACTAT
>CAOKUH010000136.1 GCA_948472605.1 uncultured Mycoplasmatota bacterium | reverse complement strand
TATGAGAACTTAAACAACTGCTTAAAATGTTGCAATCGTTTTTAGATTTTACAAATTTATTGCATATAGGTATTGATTATTGAATAAAAAATATGTATAAAATAAAATCAGCTTATATTTTACTGATGCTGGAATAATACAAATATCAGATATTTATTTATATATTCAATTATATTTTATAGTGGAATATATAGATAAAATAAACATTGTATTATAAACGATATTTGTTTAGAGGGAATAATGAATACTGAACAAGCATCTTTGGGATTGTTTTTAACTAAATTTAGGAAACAGTGTTTTTTGTCAACTACTGATGTTGCTAATATCTTAGGAGTTAATGAGAAATTAATAAGACAATGGGAACATAATAAAAGTAAGCCTTCAGAGTATCAGAAAGATTTCTTATCGTATCTTTATAAAATGCCTACAGAATTTTTTACATGTGATTATAGTGATGTAACAAAATTTAATGTTAGTGCTAGAATGGCAGTTGCTGATACTGAATGTTTTAGTAATTTGTCAGATGTTGATAAATTTTATTATATGAATAAAGCTTTAAGTTGTTATTCATTGTTACAGGAAGTATCTTCTAACCAAAGTGAAAAAAAAATAGAAAATGCAGAGAATAATCAAGGAATACCTATTTTCAATCAAGAATATGCCGATATGTTAAATCATGAGTTTTTACCAACTATGGCTAGTCATATTAGAGAAACTTTTTTTGGTAAAAAAACTGGTGTTTTAAGTGATGATTTATTAGAATTTATCATGGATAAACTAGGTTTTGTTTCTTTTGCAGACTTACCTGAAAATGTAAATGGATTAGCATTTTATTCTATTAATGATGAAAAAATATTTATATATATTAATCAAAAAGATAGTTATATCAAACAAACATTTACACTATTACATGAATTGGGTCATATTATATTCCATTCTAATAAAAGTGCAACTTTACCAGAAGAAGAAGATCTAGTTAATTATTTTGCTAATTTAATTTTACTTCCACAAGATGATATGCGTGAATATTTTGGTAAAATAGAGAAGAATAACTTTTGTGTAGAAGATTGGATAGAAACTATCAAACAAGTATCTCAGAAATATAATGCATCATATAAAACTATTTAATACTCATTAAACCATTTGGGTTTAATTAATGGTAATAAAATCAATGATTATGCAAATGATATTATTAACAAGCTTTTTTTAGGACACGCTTTTTCTACAAAAGCTGGGTTAGAGGTAAATCAATTATTAAATAGTGCAATAGTTGATATGATAAATGATGGTGATATAGCAAAAGATAAAGCTTTAATGCTTATGAATAATAATATAATTTTTGAGCAATAAATACATGAGATATGTATTTTATTCAGAAACTTTATTGTTTTGTATAGATTTGAGAATACAAAAGTTACTATATTCTCTTTGTAGTCCTTATATTATAAGAGAAACTTTTTTACGCTTAACAAATAGTGATATACTAAGAATAAATGCTGTTCATTGTAAAATAGGTAAGTTTGATAAATTTGTACTAAACTATTTTGGAGTTAATTCTAGAAATATTTTGTCTGATAGTGATAAATTGAGTGAAAGATATTATAATGATATAAAGAATGCTATGAATTCAAACTATAAACAAGTATCAAACTCAAAAGAGTTAGCAACATTACATGTTATTGTGCCTCAATATGAGAACTTAGTGAAAGTAGTTGTTCCGCATAAAAGAGATTTAGGAGCAATTAGTAATTATAGAGTTACAATATTTGCATTACTTAAACAATTATATCAAGATGGTAAGATAGACATATCTACTCTCACTAGTATTATGAAATGTTTTGTATTTAGTCAGAAGAAAATTAACAGTTACTTTGGTGATTTTAATTATGATACAGATTGTAAAGAATTATTAAGCATTACAAAGGTTAGAATTCTCTAATATATATGTTTGTATTTTATACTACATTCTGAATCACTTTTAGAAATTTAATTACTTCACTTAACATTCCATAGTCATTAATAAATAAAATGATTATGGAGGATTAATTATAAGGTAGATTAAAATAAATAAAAATAGATAAAAGTTTATAAAAAAATATTTGCAAATAAAATGCTTTTGTGATATTGATATTCAATTATCCTTAATTATATGGGGCAGTTGTTATGTTAAGACAATCAGATATTGACCCAACTATGTTTGATGAAGCTTTAGAATATTTAAAGTCAGTTGCATCAAATAATGAATAAAGCAACCATCTTTTAGTTTCAGGCTCTAGTAAAGGTAGTGTTGCTGATTTATACATGTCAACAGATGAAAAGATTGTAAAAATTAATCATGATATTAATAATCATATAGCAGGTATAAAATAATTCATATAAGGGGAAATTTATGGAATCTGATGAAAAAAAGAAATTGTTGTTAGAAGCAAGAAAGGCTTTATATGAGATTGCAGATAACGAAGATAATACTTGTCTATATGTGTTTAATAGAGGGAAAGGGAGTATTGCTCTTCCTAAAACAAGCATTGATACAAGAATGCTTGAACTTGATAAGGGTATTCGTGAGGATATAAAACGAAATCATGCCGTATGATAACAATGTAATAGTGTTGACATATTTACTACAAACATACCACAAATTTATATTTTATGATTCTATTGTTAGTATCATTAATACTCGTGATTTCCGTAGTATAAAGATGTTGTATTTAAAAATTTCTGATTCTCTATTATATATACTG
>CAOKUH010000135.1 GCA_948472605.1 uncultured Mycoplasmatota bacterium | reverse complement strand
GCATTACATCTAGCAGTAGATAAAGCTACAAAAAAAGTTTTATATGGTTGGTTTGAACTTGTCGCTATATTATACTTTAGAATTAATAAAAGAATATAACTTATTAGAAAAATTTAAAATAGAAATAATAAAAAAATCTTTCTAAACTAATAAAATAAGAAAGATTTTTTTACACTCTCAATTTTTATGATTATTTTATATCATTTAAAACACAATCTATATCATCAAAAGAAAATCCTTTATTAAAAAGTCTACCTTTTATTTGATAAAATAACTCTTCTCCATTATATTTAGATGACAATCTTTTATATAACTTCTCTGCTTCTTTTTTTAAACTATCATCATTTTTGGGAATATCCATTCGATTTAGAATACTCACAACATCTTCTTTTAAAAAGCCTTCATTTATACAACTATAAATAATTTTCTCCTTTATTTTATTAATTCCATCTTTTTTATTAGCATTTATTTTTTTTATTATAACTTTTTCAAGCTTTTCATTCCATATCTCAAATGGAATTTTATTTAACTCTTCGTTAATAATATCTTCAGCAAATCCTAAATCTTTTAACTTTTTCATAATCTTTGCGGGACCACTATTAAAAATATTAATCTGCTCACTAACAAATGACTTTAAATACTCTTGATCATTTATTAAATTTTTTTCTTCTAGTTTTTTTATGATTGCATCAATATCTTTAGAAAAAAATTTCTGTTTTTTTAAATAATCTTTTATTTCTTTTTTTGAACGCTTTTTATAAGTTAAATAATTTAGTGCTTTATAATAACAAGAAAAATGACTATTTTCTTCTAAAATATCATCTAACTCTTTTTTAGTAATTTCATTCCTCAATAAAAGATTATGTTTTAGTATAACATCATCATATAAAAGAATATCTTGCTCTTTATTAAAAAAAGAAATTCTATAAGTATTGTTTTTTATTTTTTTATAACTTTTAATTTTCATAATAAAATTATAACACTAATTTAAAAATATATATAAAAAAATTGATGAAATTCACCAATTTATCTTTTAACTGCTCTTGTGAATACTTCATCAGCTGCTTCTATTTCTTCAGCTGCAAGATATAAATCACCTTCACTAAAAGCCTCTTCCATATCATAAATACAATTATTTAAAAACTCTTTTCGATCATTATTAATTGTTACTTCATTTAAAGCATTTAATCTACCCTTAGTGGCATTATATCTGTCTCTCATCTTAAAATAATTATCTACAGTTTTAACAAAGTAATATTTATCAGAATAAGCTAAATTTATACGTTCCCAGTCTTCATCAGCTTCTTTTACAATATATTCTCTAATATCATAACCAAGTGTATTTTCTAAAGCTTTAAACAACTCAAAAGAATTTAAATTAATTATTGATAATAAAGTACTATTAGCTAAAAAATCAATATAAGAATCAATTAAAGAAAAATTTTTAATACACTTTTTCATTATAGCAAAAGTATCTATTATTCTATATTTATTAGAATTATAATCAAAATTATATTTTTCTAAAATATCTGCTAAAGATAAATATTCACCTGTTTCTTTTACTCCTAAACAAGGACAAGAATTATATATTTTTTTTAGATTAGAATCTATTTGATATAAATATCCAGCAACTTCTTTAGTACCTTTAGGTCCTAAAGAATTATTTTTATATAAAAATAAAGCCATACTTTGGAATTTATCCCAAGTTATAGTAGTTGCACTATAAAAAATATCAGCTAATATCATTAAAACTTCCTTTTGATTTTTTTTCATATAACAACACCTCTTTTTAAAAAACAAGAAATACTATATCAAAAATTAAGAACATTGTCAAATTTATTCCTGAAAAAAAAGAAGCTATTTGGCTTCAACAATTAATTTTATGGCTGTTTTTTGTTCACCATTAATAACAATGTCACTAAAAGCTGGAATTATAACTAAATTTTCTCCACTAGGTGCAACAAAGCCGCGAGCAATAGCCACCGCTTTAATAGCTTGATTTAAGCTTCCTGCTCCTATCGTTTGTATTTCAACACTTTTACTTTCTCGATATATATTAGCAATTGCTCCTGCTACCTTACTAGGATTTGATTTTGATGATACTTTTAGTATTTCCATATTATTTATATTTCCCCCTTCAAATTTCTATATTAAACTATATGATTTATAAATAAAAAAATACTAAGATTCTTCAATAAAATTTTTACTTTTATGTGGTTCATCAAACAATAAATTTGGATAATTCTGTTGCCTTAAAGCTTCATAAATCATTATAGCTACAGTATTAGAAAGGTTTAAAGCTCTAACATTTTTTGTCATTGGCATACGAATGCATTGGTTAATATAAGGTTTTAAAATATGGACTGGTATCCCTGTACTTTCCTTACCAAAGAAAAAATAAATGTTTTCATTAGTATTACTATAATCAAAACAAGTATGAGGTTTATGGCCATATCTTGTTAAAAAATAATATGTCCCTTCATTTTTAGAAAAAAAATCTTCTATATTTTCATAAACAACATAATTACAATATTCTATATAATTAACACCGCTTCTTTTAATATATTTTTCATCAAGAGAAAATCCAAGTGGCTTAATTAAATGAAGACGCGTATTTGTAGCGACACAAGTTCGCATTATATTCCCTGTATTTCCAGGAATTTCTGGTTCAAATAAAACAACATTTAACATAATACTCCTCCTTTAATTTCAGGACAAAGACATGAAATTTTTATAAAAGAGTTATTTTGACTAGGAAAAACCT
>CAOKUH010000134.1 GCA_948472605.1 uncultured Mycoplasmatota bacterium | reverse complement strand
TATGACATTTTTCTTTGTTATTTATTCAATGACATTTTTCTAAAAGAATTACAAAGAATATAATAGCTTCTTTTAATCTAAGTTTTTTTCTTGTATAATGTTTTTAGGTGATAATAATGAAAAAAAATTGTTTAATAACACATGTAGCTGACCCTGATGGAGCATTTCCAATAATTTTAGCTAAGCTAGTTTTTGAATCAATTGATGTTTTTTCTTGTGAAATAGGTGAAGTCAATGGAATTGTAGAAAATGTTTTAAAAAATTATAAAGATTATGATGCTATTTATATCGTTGATTTAAATATAAGTGAAGATTTGGCTAAAGTCATTGATAATAGTGATGAAATTCGAGATAAAATGAAAGTATTTGATCATCATCAAAGTAATCTTTATTTAAATAAATATTCTTTTATTCAAGTAGTAGATAGTTTTAATGGCAAAAGAGAATGTGGGACTACCCTTTTTTGGAAATATTTAAATAGTACTTATGAACAACCTTTGCTTAACAAAAAATGTTTGAAAATGATGCTTGAGTTAGTTAGGCAATCCGATACTTTTGATTTTTCTGAAGATTTAAAAGATGATGCATTTAAATTTGGTAGGTTATATAGTATTTATGGAAGAGATAAATATATCGAACGCTTTTATAATTATGTTTTAGAAAATGAAGATTTTGAGTTTTCAGAATTAGAGAAAGTATTGATTGAGCTAGAAGAAAATAAAATTAAAAAATATATTGAAGAAAAAATGGAACATGTTTTATTTGCTAAAATATTAAATTATAAAGTTGGGATTGTTTTTGCAGAATTACATCGTTCAATTTTGGGTAATGAAATGGCTAATAAATTAGATATAGATATTGCTATAATTATAAATGTTGATAGAAGTGTTAGTTATAGAGCTTCTAAAAAGGAGATTGATGCATCTATATTAGCTTCATTCTATAATGGTGGAGGTCATAAACATGCATGTGGTAGTCCTGTTCCTAGTGATTTACAAGAAAAGATTTGTACATACATATTTAATAATATAGAATGGATAGGTAAATAATATGGCAGGAAAGAGAAAAGATTATTTAAGTTGGGAAGAATATTTTATGGGAAATGCTATTCTTTCTTCTTTAAGGAGTAAGGATCCTCATAATCAAGTGGGTTCATGTATTGTTAATGAAGAAAATCATAAAATATTATCTATAGGATATAATGGTTTAACAAGAGGAATGGATGATGATACTTTTGACTGGTTATCAACAGGTGAGCAAACAGGTATTTTAAAAAATGTTAAAGATTATTATAGTGTTCATGCTGAAAGAAATGCTATTTTAAACTATTGCGGCGATACTAAAGATTTAGAAGGTTCAACACTTTATGTTACTTGGTTTCCCTGTCCTGAATGTACTAAAGAAATTGTGCAAGTTGGTATTAAGAAAATAGTTTATCTTCGAATGTATTCTAAAGAAGAAATGGTAGAAATAAGTAATATAATGTTGAAAGCTGCAGGAATAGATGTTGTACCTTATAATAATAAAAGAGAAATAAATAGAGTTGATGTAGAAAAAGCGATAGATATAATTCAAAATAAATTAAAGGAATTATCAGAATAAAAATTTCTAAAATTTGACTTTTTCTTTTTTTTTGCTATAATAGTTAATGTTTTTTTAAGAAAATAGATAGGAAAAAAATATGAATATAAAACAAAAGAAAAAAGCATTATTAATGTCATTAGCAGGGTTGTTAAGTTTACAAGCATGTAGTTGTGGAAGTAATAATGATAATTATGAACTAGACGTAGTTGAGCCAGTTCCTTTGATTGATGAAAAAGAAGATAATATTTTTGAAATTAATGATATTGAAGAGTTAGTATCTTCAATACCAAAGAAATCATATAATATTGTTGATGTTCCTTGTATAATAGCAATGGAAAAAGTTGATGTTTTAGATGAATGTGATGGAAAAGTTATTGGTAGATTAAAAAAAGATGGCTTTTTAAAATTAGTCGAAAAATTAGAAAAAGGTTATAAGGTAGAATATTATGATCAAATTGGCTTTGTAAGTAATGAGTTTGTATATGAATCAACATATAGAGATATTGAAGGTAAAATATTAGGAACTTGTTATGCTACAGAGGATTTAAGTATTTATCTTTTAGATAGTGATGATAATTATTATAAAAGAGAAATTATTCCTAAAAACGAATTTTTAGAGATTTATGAGGAAACAGAAGAGGAATACTTGGTTAAAACAAATGAATATATTGGATATGTTATGAAACAAGATATTAATTTCTTGGAAGGAACTTTTATAGTTGTTGATATTTCGGATCAAGAGGTTAAATTGTATAAAAACAATGAGGTAATGTTAAAATTTCCAGTAGTTACAGGAAAGCCATCAGAAAATCATCAATATAATTATTCAACTTCTCTAGGACTATTTGATATATATCAAATTGATTATGACAGATATTTAAAGGGTCCTGGTTATTCTTCTTATGTTGATACTATAGCTTTTTTTCATCGTGGAGAAGGATTTCATGATGCTTCATATCATAATTGTACAATGGCTCATGGTTGGAGAAATAAAGAAGATTTTGGAGGAGATACGTATCTTACTAATGGTTCTCATGGTTGTGTTAATATGCTTCATGATGATGTATTTGAACTTTTAGAACATACAGGTATAGGAACCAAGGTATTGATAAAAAAATAAGTCATCTTAAAGATGGCTTCAGATTGTTGACAAAGTGATATATTGAAAAAGAGTATATCGCTTTTTATTTGC
>CAOKUH010000133.1 GCA_948472605.1 uncultured Mycoplasmatota bacterium | reverse complement strand
ATTTACAACATAGTGTATATGGAAGTGCAACAAGTGTAAGAATAAACAATAATAAAGCCTATATAACCGGATATGCAGGAACAGAGGAACCAACACTTGGCTATAATATTGGAAATAGTATGGAAGGAAATCGAAATGAAAGTACGAGTTTAGGTAGTGATGGAACATATACAATCAATTATTTAAATCCAAGTAGTGTAATAGCAAGTACCACAAGGAACTATAGTGGAATCTATGATATGAGTGGTGGGTCATATGAATATGTAATGGGAGTAAGAAGCAGTTTAACAAGTGGAAGTGCAGGATTAACCAATAATATAGACATGAAATATTATGATGTCTATGGAGAAAGTACAAGTAATCAAGATTATAAATATCGAATATTAGGAGATGGAACAATAGAGTTTGGACCATTCCAAGATTTTAGGGATCCAGATAGCAATAATAGACATAAATCAAGTTGGTATTATGACTATGCTGGCTTCGTTAACTCAGCTGGCCCGTGGTTCCACCGCGGTGGAGATTGGTACAATGGTGTTACGTCTGGTGCCTTTGCGTTCGCCAACCACACTGGTGGGACTAGCGTGGTCCTTTCATTCCGTTTAGTCTTAGCAATTTAGTTTCATATAAAAATATGAAACTTCTTTTTTATATAATACTTTTATTATTATAATAGTATGCGATGGAAAAAGTTGGCTTGTTTTAGAATGCAAAAATTAATTCTTTTTCTAAAAAAAGTGTGCTATAATAGTTGACAAAATTGTAAAATTATATTTTAATTAATTTAAACAAGGGGATAAAATTTTTTTGGAGGATAAGGTTCTATGAATACTAATAGTGTGATTTTAAATGAACAAATTAAAGTAACTGAAAATATAAGTAGAGTTATTTACTTTAAGGCAAAAAGATTTTTTGATTTTTTTGTCGGTTTTTTGGGCATTTTGTTGATGATTCCCGTTGCTTTTATTATAAAAGCAGTCTCTATTTGCAATAGAGACTATAATAGTATATTTTATAAACAATTAAGGATTGGTAAAGATGGTAAGTTGTTTTATATGTATAAATTTAGAACAATGATTCCTAATGCTGATAAAATGTTAACAGAATTAATGCGCACTAATCCAGAATTTAGAAACGAATATTTTGCCAATAAAAAAGTTAAAGATGATCCACGAATTACTAAAATAGGTAAATTTTTAAGAAAATCATCATTAGATGAACTACCACAATTTATTAATGTATTTTTAGGAAATATGAGTTTAGTTGGTAATAGACCTTATTTACCAATTGAAAAAGAAGATATGGGTGGCTATTTTAAAATTATAACCTCAACAAAACCTGGTATAACAGGTATTTGGCAAGTAAGTGGTAGAAGTAATACAACATTTCAAAAACGTTTAATACTAGAAAAAAATTATAGTTTACATCATAGTTTTAAACAAGATATAGAAATAATTTTTAAGACGATTAAAACTGTTATTTTTTCTAAAAATGCTAAGTGAGATTAAATTGTCTCATTTTTTAAAGTTGTAAAAATATATTAGAAAGGAATGATTCTAAAATGAAAAAAGAGAATTTAGTGTCAATTATTACACCATTATATAATTGTGAAAAATATATTTCACAAACTATAAATAGTGTATTAAATCAAACTTATAAAGATTTTGAACTAATTATAGTTGATGATGGTTCTATAGATAAGTCTTGCAATATAGTTAAAGAATATGAAAAAAAAGATAAAAGAATTCGTTTTTTTAGATTAGAAGGAAATTCTGGGGCAGCTTATGTAAGAAACTATGCTCTAAAACAAGCAAAAGGCAGGTATATTGCCTATTTAGATTCAGATGATTTATGGGATGAAAAGAAATTAGAAATACAAATAAATTTTATGAAGGAAAATAATTATGCTTTTACATGTACAGATTATATGCGTGTTAGTGAAGACGGAAGACATTTAAAAGCTATAAAAATGCCTAAAAAAATAGATTATAATTTATATTTGAGAAATACAATAATTCAAACTGTTGGAGTTGTTATAGATAGAAGTATTGTTAATGATAAATTACTTATAATGCCTAACATAAAAAGAAGACAAGATGCAGCAACGTGGTGTCAAATATTAAAACATGATTTTTCTTGCTATAGAGTTCCTTTTATTTTATCGTATTATCGAGTTGTAAATGATTCTTTATCTAGTAATAAACTTAAAGCTGCAAGAGATACTTGGAATTTATATCGAAATATTGAAATGTTATCTTTTATAAAATCTTGTTATTGTTTTAGTGGATATGCTTATAATGCTGTGAGAAAAAGAATACATAAGAGATAATTAGGTGGATAAAATGAAAATAGAAGTATTAGTAGCAACAATGTTTAATAATGACATTGAAAAATTATATAAAACAATGAATTTGAAAACTGATGCCATTTTTGTAAATCAATGTGATTGTTTAAAAGAAGAAATTAAAGAAATAAAAATAAAAGACAATCGAATAAAGATTATCATGACCAAAGAAAGAGGAATAAGCAAAAGTAGAAATAAAGCTTTACAAAATGTATCTAAAAATACAGATATTATAATTTTTTCTGATGATGATATAAAATTTTCTGATGATTATTGTAAAGAAATAGAAAGTGCATATATCAATACTGAATGTGATGGAATAGTTTTTAATGTTAAAAAAGCTGATGGAAAATTAAATAAAAAAATAAGCAAAATTGTTAATCAAATTAATTTATTTCGCGCACGCAGTGTATCTTTAACTTTTAAATATGGTAAAAT
>CAOKUH010000132.1 GCA_948472605.1 uncultured Mycoplasmatota bacterium | reverse complement strand
GGTCCAGTGGCACCAGGTGTTCCTTGTAAACCTTGAGGTCCAGTAGGTCCAGTAGGTCCACCAGCAGGTCCAGTAGGTCCAGTTGGCCCAGTTATAGATCTACAACTACAACAACACAAAATAGGTCTGTAGTTACAAGCAAAATCATTAACTAGTTCTACAGCTTTATTGTATGTCGATTTGTCAGTCATTTTTTTTCCTCCTTTACTATAATTTATGAAGGAATTCATTTTCTTGAAGTGCTTCTATCATAAATATATAATTTTTACAATTTTATCCATATTAATAGTGGTGAATAAAATATGAACGAAAAAAAATTTAATGAAGAATTATTTGATTTTATAAAAGAAGCAACTTGTGCTTTTACTGGTGTAAAAGAAATTAAAAGAATACTTATTGAAAATAATTTTATTGAATTAGAGGAAAATAATCTATGGAATTTAGATTTAACTAAAAAGTATTTTGTTACTAGAAATGATGCATCAATAATTGCATTTGATTTAGGATCTAATGATAGTTTTAACATAGTATGTACTCATATTGATACACCAGCATTTATGATAAAGCCTAAAAATGCTATATATGAAAAAAACTATTTAAAAATTAATATAACTCCATATGGTGGTCTTTTAAATTATGCTTGGCTGGATGAGATATTATCTATAGCAGGTAGGGTAATAATTAAAAACAAAAATTCTTATTATAAAAAGATAATTGATTATAAAAAACCTCTACTATGCATTCCAAGTGTGGCAATACATCAAAACGATACAGCTAATGATAATTTAAAATTAAATAGTCAAACTGATATGTTACCTATTTTTTCTTTAAGTGATATAAAAGAACCAATAAAAAAACTTTTAAAAGAGCAAATTAAATTAAAGGAAAACGAAGAAATATGTGATTATGATTTATTTTTGTATGCATTATCTGAACCAACTTATTTTGGGATAAAAAATGAATTTATATTAGCTCCAAGAATAGATGATTTGACTTGTACTTTTAGTGCTTTAAAAAGTTTTGTAAATCAAAATAAAAAACAAAATAATAATATATTTTGTGCTTTTAATAGTGAAGAAATAGGAAGTTTAACTAAGGAAGGTGCCGATTCATCATTTTTAATGGATATATTAAAAAGAATTTCAGCTTTAGGGGAGAAGGATATATCTGTAATGATTAATAATTCAACAATTTTAAGTGCTGATAATACTCATGCTACACATCCTAATCATCCAGGAAATAGTGATGTAAATAATGAGGCTTTATTAAATAAAGGGATAGTTATATCAAAAGATTCATCATCAACAACTAATAGTATAACTTCATCAATTTTTAAAGGGCTTTGTGATAGCGTTAAAGTACCTTATCAAGATTTTGCTACTAAAAATGATATGACAAGTGGAAGTACTTTATCAGGAATTAGTTTAAGACATGTCAGTATTGATTCTATTGATATAGGTCTTGGGCAACTTGCTATGCATGGCGCAAAAGAGGTAATAGGAAGTAAAGATTCATATTATTTATATCTAGTTTTTAAAAAATATTATGAGACTAATATAATTCGCGAAAAGGATAGAATAAATCTTAGTTAGTTATCAGTGCTATCTTCACTTTGACTATTTTTTATTTCATTTAATTCACTATAAATTCTATCTATTGCATCAAGTAAAAAGTCGACTTCAGGTCGTTGATTTTGGTTACTTTTATTATTATCTGTTGTAAATGGTCCTCCACCTTGTTTACTTTTTTTACTATTAATGTTAATATTGCTATTTTCAATACGAGATTCTATTAATTGTTGCTGTGCAGCATTAGTTGCTAAATATTGTCCTAAAAGTAAAAACCAGTTTCCTAATGAGTTTTGTTCATTGGCATTTAAATCTCCAATTAATACAATACCAATAGCAACAGCAAGTAAATTATATGTAGTAGGGTGTATATTAGGAGGAAAATTGCTGTCCATTATTTTTCCTCCTTTATTTAAATCTTATTCATTAAAAATTGTTTTTATTTCTTAACGTTCAAAAATAAAAAATTAATTTTTATTAACAATCAGATCTATAATAATGAACTATTAATTTTTTTATTCTACCTTCTTCTACATCTAATTTATAACCAGCACCATTTCTATATAATGGGGCTTTTACATCTTCTGGATTATATACTATAACTTCATCTTTTTTACTGGCAACATAATAATCATAATAATCTTTCATATAAGTTTGTAAAAATGATTTAAGTGGTTGATTAGATGTCGAATTAACATCTTTTTTTAAGGTTGTAACTTGTCTAATCAATTCTTCTCTTACATTTAAAGCAGTTATTTTTGCTATAACTTGAGTTTTAAATATTTTGGAATAGTCACTTTTTTTACAGAGTAAATTTAAACAAGGATCTAAAATATATTCAATATTATTAAAATTGAAACAAATCCAAGAATGATAATATAGTGGTGTATTTTCATCAAATCTTAAGTTTCCTCTTTCAATATAATCATCATCATTTAAAAATACTATAGCTGATTCTGTTGTTTGCCAACACCAATTTATAAGTTTTCTTTCATTCATTAATTCAAACAAAGTACCTTTACTTTTTCCTAATATATCTATATACAAGTTATTTAGTTTAATTATTAAATACTCTAAAACTTTTGTATCAACTCTTTTAGAAGATAATATTTTAAATTTTTCATCTTCAGTTAATTCGTCTTTGAAAATTACTTTATCTAATATTTCATTAATTCCAAACATTTTTTCTCCCTTTCCTTTATAAATTATTTAAATGTATAATTTCAATTAAGTATTATACA
>CAOKUH010000131.1 GCA_948472605.1 uncultured Mycoplasmatota bacterium | reverse complement strand
GAGCCACTTAAAATGGATATGGATAGGCTACTGAATAATGATATAAGTTTATCTAATAAAAAATAATATTGTCAACTATTCAACAAAATATTGAATTAATTTAAAGTCTTTTGTTATAATAATTTTAGGTGATTAATATGGATTATAAATATACATCAAGAAGTGAAGAAGACACTTTAGAATTAGCAGAAAATATTGAAAGTGAAAAATTTTCTAATATGGTTATTTGTTTAGAAGGAGAACTTGGGAGCGGTAAAACGGTCTTTGTAAAGGGTTTTGCTAAAGCATTAGGAATAGATGAAACTATCACTTCACCTACATTTAATTTAGTAAAGGAGTATCCAAATGGTGAGTTACCTCTTTATCATATGGATGTATATCGCCTAGAAGGATCTATCGAAAATGTTGGTGTTGATGAGTACTTTAATAAAGATGGAGTGTCTATTGTAGAATGGTCAGATCTTATAAGTGATTCTTTACCTGAGGAAAGACTTGTTATTAAATTTAAAGTAATAGATGACAATACGAGAGTATTAGTTTTCGAACCACATGGAACAAAATATGAAGATTTGTGCCATAGTGTGTTATAATAAGGCTCGAACACGAGTTTTTTTGTGCAAATTTAAGGAAGTGATAGTTAATGAATACTTTATATATAGATACTCATAGCAATAAAATAATTATAAATTTATTTAGAGATAAAAAAGTATTTATAAAAAAGGAAATAGAAACAAATAATAATCATAGTATTACAATAATGCCAATTTTAGTAGAAGCGTTAAACGAAGCTAAAATTGATGTAAATGATTTAAATGAAATAATAGTTGTTAATGGACCAGGTTCTTTTACTGGAGTTAGATTAGGTGTTACTATAGCTAAAACGCTTGCTTATGTTTTAAATATACCAATAAAAACTATGTCAAGTTTACTTATAAAGGCTGTTTCGTTTACACATGAAGATGTAAATATTATTGAAAAGGAAAAAAATGGAGTTTTTATTGGTACGTTTAATAAAAATAATGAGTTAATTGGAGAATATACATATTTAAGGAATAGTGAATATTTACCTAGTGAAAAAGATATTTTAGATGTTCAATTAGATTATGAAAAAATAATTAGATTTACTGATAACATAAGATGTATAAATTCTCATGCTGTAAATCCTATTTATATTAAACAAATTGAGGTTCAGAAATGATTAGAAATTTTGAAAAAAGTGATATTGATGAAATTTACAAATTGGGAAATTTATTGAATTCAAGTTTTTCTAAAACTAATAATTTATTAGATATTTATGAAGATAAATATACAAAAATTTTGATATACGAATCTGAGAATATAATAAAAGGTTTTTTAATGTATACTGAATTAGAAGCTTTTGCTGATATAAATGATATTATTGTAAGGGAAGAATATCGTAATAAGAGGATAGCAAGTTCTTTAATCGATTATATGATAAGTAATTTACAAGATTCGGTTAAATTAATTACTTTGGAAGTAAGAGAAAGTAATATTAAAGCTATTAATTTATATCAAAAATTTGGTTTTAATATAGTAAATATAAGAAAATCTTATTATAACGATAATGAAGATGCTTATTTAATGAAAAGAGAGTGTTAATATGAAAGATATATATATATTAGGAATAGAATCATCGTGTGATGAAACAAGTATGGCTATAGTAAGAAATGGGAATATAGTAGAATCATTTACTGTTCTTTCACAAATGGATACACATGCATCATATGGAGGAGTGGTTCCAGAAATAGCTTCACGCATGCATACGGAAAATATTACAATGGTTTTAGAAGAAACCTTAAAAAAGAGTTCCATAAAGCTAAAAGATATTGATGCTATAGCAGTTACTTATGCACCAGGACTTTTAGGAAGTTTATTAGTTGGTGTAGAATTTGCTAAGACGCTCTCATTAATTTATAAAAAACCTTTAATAGCTGTCAATCATACAATTGGCCATATATATGCAAATGCTATTAATAATAAATTAACATTTCCACTTATTGCACTTGTAGTAAGTGGAGGACATACTGATTTAATATTGATGAATGATGATTATAAATTTGAAATATTAGGAAGTACATTAGACGATGCTATAGGTGAATGTTATGATAAGGTAGCAAGAGTTTTAGGACTACCCTATCCTGGTGGACCTAATATAGACAAAATGGCTAGAATGGGTAGCCCTACATATGATTTACCAAAACCAGTAAATGATAATACATATAATTTTAGTTTTAGCGGTTTGAAAAGTCATATAATTAATTTAGTACATAATGAAAATCAAAGAGGAAATATTATTAGAAAAGAAGATTTAGCAAAAAGTTTTGAAAACACTGCTATAGACGAACTTACAAGAAAAGTTGAACTTGCTTTGAATAAAGTAGAAGTCAAAGAACTTATTGTAGCAGGAGGAGTATCAGCTAATAAGCATTTGCGTGAAGAAATGGAAAAAGTTGCTAAAAAACATAATATTGCTTATAGTATACCTGATTTTAAATATTGTACAGATAATGCAGCAATGATTGCCGCAGCGGCATATCCATTATTTTTAAAAAAAGAATTTGCTGATTTTTCTTTAAATGCTAAAAGTCAAAGTTCCATTTTAGAAGATTTTTAGTATTGAAATGAGATGACTAAGGGAAAGTCAATTTATTAAAAGATACCTATCTAATTCCTTTATACAATGTAAATAAAAACCTATAAGTCTTATTTTTTTAGTCTGTCTTATAGGTTTTATTTTATATTTAATTAAATTCATTTTTTAATTTTTCAATTTCTTCCAATGATATATCTATAAGTTCTTGTATTTCAG
>CAOKUH010000130.1 GCA_948472605.1 uncultured Mycoplasmatota bacterium | reverse complement strand
AAAAGAATAATAATCAAAGTGGAACTATAGAAGGTTTTAATGAATATTTTCTTGAAGGAGTAAAAAAGGAAAATATAAACAAATTATTAGAAGAGAATAAAATTGAAATTGGAAAATTTTGGACAGAAATAGAAAGAAATGAATTGATGCATTTAGTATATAATCCGTTCTTCTTAATAAAAATTATTGAAATATATACTGAAGATAATAAATTGCCAAATAAAGCAATAATTTTCGATTATATTATTAATAGAAGTTTAGAAGTTGATAAAAGTAAATTTAAGAATGCCAATGATTTGGAAAATTTTGAAAAGAATACAAAACAGTTATTAGGAATAATAGCTGTAACAATGGAGTTTTTAGAAAGAAATTATCTTAAAGATGAAGAATATAGAAAAATAATAAGTAATGATAAAGAAAGAAAAATAATTGAATATGCTTCGATTTGGAAGAAACAAGATAAAGAAACATGGAGCTTTATACATAAGAATTTTGGTGAATATTTAGCAGCACAAAGTATAAAAAAATATTCTATAAATGATATAAAAGATATAATAACATATAATGATTATAAAATAAGAAATTCATGGCTTAATGTACTTGTGTTTTTAATCAATTTTGGTAGAGAAGATATATTAGATTATATTATAGAAAAAATGCCAGAATTTATTTTATATATTGAGAATAGCAAATTAGATTTAAACTTTAAGAGAAAAATATTTGTAAAGATATTTGAAAAATATGAAAGTAAAAAAATATGGATTGACTATGATATAAGAGATAAATTTAATTTGATTTCCGATGAATATGATATACTTTATCTAATTAACAAAATTGAAAAAAATGAACATTATACAATAACAACTAATGCTTTGATGTTATTACAAACTGCTAAAGATTTATTTAGAAACAAAAATAGAGTGAGAAATGCTTTATTAGAAGTATGTCAATCAGATAAATATGTGAATTATAGTAAATCGATAGCAATTAGGATATTAGCAAATTTTAATTTATGTACTAGGGAAGAATTTAAGAATATCATTGAATTAAATAAAAAACACGAAGATAGTCAATTAAGAAGGTCATATTATTTCTTTTTAAAAAAGCAGAATTTAGTAAGTAAGGATGTAGATATAGTTCTCGATAGATATTATCATTTAATCAGAGGACTAGGGGCGAGTAACTGGGATGACGATGATGAGGAAGCATATAGTTTTGACGAACAATATGAATTTACAGAGTGTTTCAAGTATTTAAATACAAAAAATAGTATAAATAAAGTTTTAAAATTTTTTTATAAAGAAAAAATAAGAGATAGTGAACTTAATAAGGAAATTATGATTAACATATTTGATTCAATAATTAAAGTATATAGTGGAGAAGATATGATAAGTAATTTTCTTAAATTATACTATATTTGTGAACAACACTATGATTATAAAATAATAAAAGATATAATAAATAGACTAAAAGATAATAAATTATTACTAAACTTTTTCAAGGCATATATAAGTTCAAATAGCAAAAAAAGATTAAGAGAATATGAGTATATAATAGATGATGAATGCATGGAATATTTCTACAATGAATATAAAAAAGGAAAATATAAAGATCAAATTGCTGAAGATATTTTAAGATTTTGCAGTAAACAACTTTCATCTTATGATAAACTAAAATCAGAATATGAATCAAAAACTGGAAAAAAATTATTTGAGGACATACCAAGAAAGAAAATAGATTTTGATGCAGTCAAAAAAGCAAGTAAAAAGATATTTATAGATAAGATGTTTGATAAAGACCAATTTATTATGTATGTTGAGGATTTTTTGAATTCTTTAAACAAAAAAGAAGTTACTATTAAAGAATTACATGAACTATATGATATTTATGAATCTGACGAAAAATATTATGAACTATACTTTTTTATTTGCTCACAATTCAATAAAGATAAAAAAGTAAATATTAATAGCTTTGAAAAATGGGATTGGAATTGGTTTATGTTTGTACATACATACGTAATGCTTTCAGATAAAGAAAGTGAATTGAAATTAACGGAGGCTCAAGAAGAAAAAATAAAAGAGTTAAGTAATAACTATCTTAAATTAGCTAAATTTAAAAATGCTATAAAATATACTAAATATGATAATTCGAATAGAAGTTGGACAACAAATCAATTATGTATATGCTTATGGTATTATAAATATAGATTTAACTTTAAGTATCCAACTGATACACTATTAGATATGTTAGAATTCGAGTATTATATAAATGGAGAAAAAGTAGGAATAAATTATATAATACAAGAATTGGAACCTAAGTTAATAAGGCAGAGAATAGTTAAGAATATTCATGAACAAAATATACATATGGATGTATTTGAAAACCATATTGAATATTGTATAAAAAATAATGTTAACAATTGTGAAAAAGATATTGCAAAATATTTTTGCAATAAAAAGTTACCATACGATGAAAGAGATAATGCGTATGAGTATTTAGTGCATGTTATTGGAATAAAAAAATGCATAGATAAATATTTCTATAATTTAGAGGAAGAATATCAAAACCATTTAGTTCCTAAAATTATTGAGCTAGATAAAGATGTTATAGAAAATTGGCTAGTGCGAAAATTGAAAAATAGTAAAAAATTATCTAAAAAAATGTTTTATGCAAAATATTTAATAATATCCCAAAAAGAGGCAGGCTTAATTTATTATCTAAATTGGATAGATAAAAATAACATGGCTTATGTAGATAAAACAACATATGAAGATATTAATGAAGCAGTTGCAAGAATAAAAGATGAAAAATTTACAAAATATTTATTTGAATTTCT
>CAOKUH010000129.1 GCA_948472605.1 uncultured Mycoplasmatota bacterium | reverse complement strand
A
Source organism: uncultured Mycoplasmatota bacterium (assembly GCA_948472605.1). Taxonomy (GTDB): domain Bacteria; phylum Bacillota_I; class Bacilli_A; order RF39; family UBA660; genus MGBC108787. The sequence goes on along the minus strand of CAOKUH010000129.1, from coordinate 2,847 downwards.
CAAGCGTGAATTAGATAGTCATATGATGAAGAATACAGAGTGGGGAGCAGTAGCATATTTACAACATTCAGTTTATGGAAGTGCAACAAGTGTCCGAATAAACAATAATAATGCCTATATAACAGGGTATGCAGGAACAGAAGAACCAATAGTAGGTCATAATACAAATGAGGTTAGTATAGAAGGAAATCGAAATGAAAGTACGAATCTAGGAATTGATGGAACATATACAATCAATTATTTAAACCCAAATAGTAATGTCGCAAGTACCACAGGAAATTATAGTGGAGTCTATGATATGTCAGGTGGAGCTTGGGAATATGTTATGGGAGTAAGAAGCTCAATAACCAGTGGAAGTGCAGGAATAACAGATACAAGTATAGATAGTAAATATTATGATATATATGGAGAATCATCAAGTGCAACAGATTATCAATATCGAATATTAGGAGATGGAACAAGCGAATTTGGACCTTTTCAAAATGTAAGAGACTTAGATATAGCACGATCTAAATCTAGTTGGTACTATGATTTTGCAATATCTATTAACTCTGCTATTCCTTGGTTTCATCGTGGTGGGCACTGGGCCCATGGCACCTCATCTGGTTTGTTTGCATTTAATAATAAAAATGGTGAAATGGGTATAGGGCATACATTCCGCCTCGTTTTAGCAGTTTAGTTTAATATAAATGACATTAATTAATAATAGTGTCATTTTTTTGCCAATTTCTTACACTATATAAACTTGTATTTATACCATAATAATAATGGAGGTGGATAGTATGACAGAAAAAGAGCTGTTATATGTAGAAGATGCTATTAGTCATGAAATATATATGATTAATACGTGTAATGAAATAGAAGACTGTTTAACTGATGAAAATTTAGTTAAATTAGTAAAAAAATTGAAGAAAAAGCATGAAACCTTAATAGAAATGTTTATGGATTTATTATAAGGAGGAAGATATTTATGGACGATAAATATTTAATGGAAAACTTAATGTATGGTTGTAAAGTTATAAATGATTTATATATGCATGGAGTTATAGAGTCTGCAAATGAGAAAGTTTATACAATTTTTTTAAAAGGTATAGATGAAACTTTAAAAATGCATTATGATATATTTAATGCAATGGAAGAAGCTGGTTTTTATAAAACTAGTAATGTAGATGAAAAAAAGATTAAACAAACAAAAGAAAAATTAGAACAAGATTATAAAAATTGTCTAAGCGAGTTAAATTAAATTTATAAAGTGAACAATAATGGAAATTTATTGTTTACTTTTTTTGTTATTAATTTATAATATATTTTTAGGTGGGAAAAATATGATTTTTAAGGATATTAGAGAAAGTTTAGAATATAAAAAATCAAGGTTAGATATGTTGAAAAGTAATATGACTTTTTTAGAAAGTGATAGTCAATTTAGGCATAAGTTTTATACTTTAGAAGAGAATATTGGAGGTGTTTCATCTTGCAATATTTCTCAAAGTAAATATTCTTTACCATTATTATTTGCAGCGTTAAAATATCCTGATGCTAAAACATGTTTTTTTATAGAACTTTTTAATTTTTATCAGAACTTAGATTTTAATATATTATATCGAAGTTTTAGTCCAGCTATGACTACTTATGCTTTACAAGAATTATCAAGAAAACATTTAATAGACTTTAAAATTGATACACGAAGCTATTTTTTAGATTTAAGTGATTATGGAAAAATATTAGGAAATTATAATCTTTTCAAAAATGAAAAAGAAAGAATATACTTAGTTTATTTTTATAAGCTTAGTTCGATTAAGAAAGAGCATTTATCTACTATTATAAGTTTAGCAAAAATTGTGGGAATTGATTTTTCTAATATTAAGGTTTATTTAAAAAATGATATTATGTATTTAGGTTTAGAAAAGAGGATATTATTAAAGCGATTATTATCTTTAGAATATTTTAAAAAATTATGCCAACAAAGAAAAATTATAAGTGATATCGTTAATGAAGCGAAAAGTTATATATTTGAAGATTTTAACGATTATAAAAGAAATTTTAGATTGTAGAAAGTACTTTAAAAAAAGGAAAAATAATTGTATAATGGTTTTGCGAAGGAGGATATTATGAGAAAGATAAAGAAATTATTATTTACTTTAGCAGTTTTATTAATGTTGCCACTTAGTGTTTTTGCTAAAGATAAAATAAATGTTTATATTTTTAAAGGAGAAACTTGTGGTTATTGTGCAAGAGCATTAGAATTTTTTAATGGATTAGATGAAGAATATAAGAGTTATTTTAATTTAGTAGAAAAAGAAGTTTGGAATGATAAAAATAATGCTGCTTTAATGGAAAGTGTTGGTAAACATTTTAACTTTGAAGTAAAAGGTGTACCATTTATAGTTATTGGTGATAAGTATTTTGATGGTTATGTTAGTTCTTATGACGATGATATTAAATCAACTATTAAAGCTGCTTATAATGATGATGATTATAAAGATGTAGTTTCTGCAATAATTGATGGAGAGAACTTAGATGATTCTAGTTCAACAGCATTTACAATTATTATTATATTAGCTGTAGTTGCAGGTGTATTTTTCTTAGTATATATGGCTAAAGATAATACTAATGTTGTAGAAGAAATAAAAGAAGAGCCAAAAGTGGAGAAAGCTTTAGAGAAAAAAGAGACATCTCCTAAAAAAACAGTGTCTAAAACTTCAAATAAAAAAACAACTAAAGTAACATCAACTACATCAAAGAAAACTACTAGTAAAAAAAGCACTACAAAAAATAAAGCTAAATAGTTAGCTTTCAGATTGTTGACAAAGTGATATATTGAAAAAGAGTATATCGCTTTTTGTTTGC
>CAOKUH010000128.1 GCA_948472605.1 uncultured Mycoplasmatota bacterium | reverse complement strand
AATCCTGTCGATAGAATATCATAGATATCCATCAACAGGATTTATTATAGAGCCAGAATTTCTAACTTGGTGCACAACTTACTAATATAAAGACAAAGTTCCATTTTTCTTTACATATTTATCTGTTAGCCTAAAAACAAAAAGCCCAATTAACACCCATAGGATGGCATTAAACAATGAACCACCAAAATAAAAAGCAATATTATATGGTTTATTATTAATAGCTAGCCTCATCCAGCTCACCATTGGGCAAATTGGTAAAAGACACGAAAGATACTTAGTAATGTCATTATAGTTTTCAAAGTTAATTAATAAAACACCCAAATAAATATACTGAAAAATTATTAATGTACTCCCTATTCTTTTAAAACGTAATACTAGACTAACTATTAGATACCCTAGTCCTACAGTTACAACCAGCGCTAATAGAAATGGAATAATCATCACTGGTGGGAATTTTATCCAATGATTAGTAAAAAACATAACTACGATCAAAATCAAAATTGCTTGTGCAAGCGAAACAATTATATTGACAATACTTTTATTTAAAAATAACCTTTTGGAAGAAATTGGCATTAAATATTGTTGCTCTAAAATACCACTTTTGGCATTATTCATTACAGTAGTTCCCATTTGACTAATAGTATTTTGAATCAAACTCCATAAAACGTATCCAACTACTAGTGCATTTAATGACTTACCAAGTACACCTCCACCAACAAGACTTCCTCCCCAAAAAATAGCCATAAACATTAAAATTAACAAGAAGAAGTCTGAAATATAGTTAAAGGTATATCTTTTATATAAATAAAACTGTCGCCAAAGCTCTGCTTTAAAACTAGTCATCATTATTCCTCCCAATATAATATTTAAATATTTCGTCTAGGCCTCTAGTTACTGTTTCTATTTTAATCACAGGTAATTCACTCAGCATTTTAAGTATTTCAGTTAATTTTGTTTTTTCTCTACCACTTAAGCGATATATTTTATCCGTTTTCTTCAATTCTTCACAATAAATTAATAACTTTTCTACTTCTTTAGCAGTAAGAGTTCTAGAAAATGCAACTTCAAAAATAATTCGTTTATTTAATCTTTCCAAACTATCTTTTACGCTATCTGAAAAGACAAGCTTACCGTGATTAATTAATAAAATTTTATTAGCTACTTTCTGTGCGAAGTCTAGTTGATGGGTCGTAATTAAAATGCCTACTCCACTTTTAGACAATAATCTTAAACTATTAGTCATTATTTGAGTCGCATTAAGGTCTAATCCTAAAGTTGGCTCATCTAAAATTAAAAGTCTGGGTTTTGCAATCATGGCACAGCAGATCCCAATAATTTGTTGCATACCGCGACTCAACATAGTGATTGATGTATATTTTTTATCTAGTAACCCAAATGTTTTTAATAGCTCTTCTCCTCTTTTTTTTGCTTCTTTTTTGCTAAGCCCACGTTGACCACCCCAATAAATGAAATTTTCCATAGGAGATAAAGCCCAAAACATATTCTTAGATCCTTCTAGTAAAACCCCCGTATTTTTTAAAAGAAATAAATTATTATTAGTAATATCTTTCCCATCGAAAAATATACTTCCCTTATCAGGACTTACCAGATTAAGAATGATTTTTAAAGTTGTCGTTTTTCCCGCGCCATTTGGTCCAAGAAAAGCAACAATATCACCAGCGTTTACTTTAAAAGAAACATCAGAAACCGCTCTTTTTTTTGTTTTTCGATATGTTTTTGAAATATTATTTACAGACAACAAAGTCATAATTTACCTCCTTTTTGTCTCCTTATAACTTCTAGGTCATACATAAGGTGTATCAATGGACATAACCAAACATCAATGTATAATGCAATAGATGTTAAACCCAAATTCAATACAAGCAGAATCAGAAAAGCTGTAATGCTATTCGGCGACCCATAAATAACATATATATGATTAAACATAAATACTACGCTAATAATTATTATTAAAATAAAATCTGAATTTAGCAATCGTCTGTTTCTTCAGGTCTGTCATTAGTACAGCAACCCCCTGCAGCTGGTAACTCTCTATTTAAATTCTTTTCTTCATCAAATTTACGACTTTTATCTTTGATCTTCATAATGAGACATCCTTATATTAAAATATCTTCTATTTTTTAATCCTTAAGATTTTTATTTAAGGGCTTGATTAAATAATACATCCATTTTTTCATTTTTCAATCATTTTTATAAAAATAAATTAATCATTTCTGATAAAAGCAAAAATTTTAATCTTATATCTAACATATTATTAATATTAAGAACTAGTTATAACTTTTTTACATCAGCTTTGTAAAAGCTATTTTTATACTTTTTTTAGCGTAAAAAATAATTTAAAAAGCCGACTAAGTAAAAATGCTCAAGTCAGCTTTTTGATTATTCTATTATCTAAAGACTACGCAGTCTTAATATTACATTATCCTGAAAATTGAGAAGTCTATTAGGACTTGCAGTAGATGAGCTTAAACGAAGAAAAAAGAATTAATCCTTTAATCGGCTTATTTATTGGGAGAATTGATCTTTCCAACTTAAAATTCACAGTTGGTGAAGTCACATTCAAATATGGTAGTTTTATCAATGCAATAATCAACTTTTTAATTATTGCATTAGTTATTTTCTTATTAGTTAAACTTGTTAACAAAATCACTCCTAAAAAAGAAGTCGAAGAAGACGATCCTACACCAACTAATGAAGAAATATATCTTCGCCAAATCAGAGACTTATTACAAGAAAAAAATAAATAGATTACTGCATCCCTTAAATATTTGTGGGATGCTTTTTTTCAAAAAAATAAAACTCCTTTTTAGCGAATGCGGTATTATTTTTCAATGATGGATCAAAGTCTGTTTATGCAAGACGAAAATTATCGCAATTTGCCTACTACATACTTAATTTTAATTCTGCCAACTGATC
>CAOKUH010000127.1 GCA_948472605.1 uncultured Mycoplasmatota bacterium | reverse complement strand
TGACATTTTCTTGTGTCCTCTTCTTTAGACATATACTCACGAAACTTAGGATCTTCATTTAACTTCTCTAAATCACTCATAAATTTCCCTACCAATAATCATTGGATAAATGTTTTAAGTCATTAGGTTCTAAATCTAACATAATTAAGTATTTGTATTCATTTATCATTTTTTCATCCTTAGAATACCAAAATTTCATAATCATGTCCATATTAAAATCATAATAATAGAAACATAACAGGGTATGCAGGAGTTGAAGAACCAACATTGGGATTAAATATTAGTGTAATCACTATTGCAGGAAATTATAGTGGAATCTATGATATGAGTGGAGGATAATGGGAATATGTCATGGGTGTAAGAAGCTCAATAGCAAGAATAACAGATGTAAGTATAGATAGTAAATATTATGATATATATGGAGCTACATCAAGCGATACAGATTATAAACAAGATGGAACAAGTGAATTTGGGTCATTAACAATAGACATAAATTGAGTTGGTATTATGATTACACCTATTTCGTTAATTCAACTTATCCGTGGTTCGGCCGCAGTGGTGATTGGAACTATGGTGTCACGTCTGGTGCCTTTGCGTTCCGCCGCAACACTGGTGGTACTGACGCGTACATTTCATTCCGCCTAGTTTTGCTATAAAAAAATAACGTTATTTAATTTCGTTATTTTTATTTTGTTCAAAAATTTTCCAAAGTTCATCAATTGAATATAATCTATTATTTTCTTTTCTTTTATTTATATAATCATCAAAAGTTGCAATTACTCTTGCTGGAACTCCTGCAACAACACTATTTGGAGGAACATCTTTTGTAACAACACTACCAGCTGCTATAATAGCATTTGGACCTATTCGAACATTATTTAAAATTGTACTATTACATCCGATAAAAACATTATCCATTACTTCTATACAACCTGCTTGGTAATAAAAATTTCCTTTTCCCAATTTATTTAAGCCAAGATGAAAAATATCATGATTTACAAAAGTAACATTACTTGTAACAATAACATTATTGTGAAATTTAATTAATTTGGGATCAGATGGAATAAATCGTGGTTGGAAGAAAAAGTTATTTCCAATTTCTTTAAAAATATTATGTTTAATAATGTATTTATTTCTTTTATCACTATTAATAATTAAAGCAATACGTAAACGTTGTAATTGATTTTTAGTATATTCTTTCATATCTTATCCCTCTTTTATATAATATCAAATTAGTTACTATTTTACAAATAAAAGAAGACTAATTGTCTTCTGTTGGAGTACCAGGAATAATTGGAGGTTTGTCTGTTTCACCAGAGTTATTATCGCTATTGTCGTCTTTGTTATCATCCTCTTTATCGTCTGGTTTTTCCGGTTTATCAGGTTTTTCTGGTTTATCAGGTTTTTCTGGTTTGCCTGGAATGTTATCTATTTCATTATTGTCATTATTATTTTTATCATCCTCGTCAATATCATCATCCTCATTATCATTATCATTATTATTTCCATTACTACATACTTGGTTAATATAAATAGTTATTGTGGAAACGCTTCTTAATGAAGTTCCAATCATAACGCTTTGGTCACCTATTAATCCTGGAACACCATCGCTACATCTAAATTCTTTTATAAGAGTAATATGATTATTATTTGCCCAATCTTCAGCATATTTTATAGTACTACCAATTAAATTTGGAACAGTTGATTCCGATTTGCTTCCTGTTAAGCCTTTACCAATAATAGGTGATGTATATTCTTCATTATAATCATAAGAGAACGTTTTAATCATACTTTCTTGTTTTAATCCTAAATTAACATTTAAGGCGTCTTTTATTGCATTTAAGCTTTTCTCGTAATATCCTAAAGCTGATAATTGCATTCCGCTAACAAAAACAGGAAGGTTATAAACTTCTAAATACATTTTTTCAATATTAATAAAATCTTTACCACTTAAACTTCTAATTAACATATTTTTTAGGGTTTGATAAAATGATAGCATTTGAGTTGTGGATAAGTTTGTGGATATATTTTTTCCAACTACATTTAATAAATTTTCAAATTCAGAAAAACTACTAACATTTAAAAGTTTCTTGGCCATAGCTTCTACAATTTGTTGTTGATGTCTATTTCTTGCTAAGTCACTATCTAAGAAACCATATCTATTTCTTGAGTAAGCAAGAGCTTGTTCCCCATTTAAATGTTGCATTCCTGTGTCCATACAAACTAAATTTCCTAAATCTCTAAAAGAATTACTTTCACATAATTTACCTTTACCATATTTTTTTATGTAAGATCCAACATTTGGTTCCTCAACAACTACATCTAAACCACCTAAAGTATTAACTAAATCAATAACACCATTAAAGTTAATTTTAGCGTAATAATCAATATCAATATCTATTAATTTTTCAATCGTATTAATAACACATTCTGTACCATAAGCTGCAGATGAATTGATTTTATGATATCTATTATTATTACAAGCTATTGGAACATATGTATCTCTTGGAATACTAAGCATTGTGGCATTTAGTGTTTCAGGATTAAAAGTTATTAACATTAATGTATCACCATTAAAGGCAGCATTAGCATTTAAACCATCTTTTTCAGAATCAACTCCCATTAATAAAACTGTAAATGGTTCTGTTAACTTCTTATTACTATTAGTAATTGTTTTTGTTTTCATTTGTTCGCTATATTCATATAAAACTTTAGTTTCAATGCCAATATTTTTATAAACCTCTTCGCTACTAAAAATAATAGAATAATTACTAGAAACAAAAACGCCATCAACTTCATTACTATATAAAGCATTTAACATTGTATAGTAATCATCAAAATATTCGATTGATTGTTTTAATTTCTCTTTATTAATTAAAGTATTAGCTAAAATATAACCTTCTATATCATCATTATTGCTAATCATACCAATTTTACTATTTTCTGTTAATTCTTTATCTTTTAAAGCAATTAAAT
>CAOKUH010000126.1 GCA_948472605.1 uncultured Mycoplasmatota bacterium | reverse complement strand
CAGGAATATTTAATTAGATCTAAAAATCAAAGAGAAAAGTTAGAAAAAATTGCTATTGCAATAAATAAGAAAAATTCTAGGATATTGCAATTGTCTTTTCTTGGTATTGAAATGATGTATCACTGTGAGAAAGAATTATCATATTTTATAAAAAAATTTTATTTAATAAAAAATTTTACTTTAGATATGCCTCTAAACGAGCCGATAATATCTAATACGATCAATCTAAACTTAAAAGCCTATCTTAAGGAAAGAGCTAAAAAAATAGTAATTACCAATAATAAAGTGACTAATAGGATAGATGTTTTAAGAAAAACTCAAATTATTAGTTTAGATGGAGGATTAGTGGCGGATCTAATGTTATTAAAAAATCAAGCTTATTCGAATAAAAAATATTCTTATAACAAAATGACTAAGTTGTTAAATACAATCAATTATGCTTATGGTTATATTCCACACTATAATGTCCATAATTTAATTACAGGCGACGTAGGTCTTCTATACTGTATTGACTGGTACAATAAATTTTACTCAAATATCAAATATAGGGACTTACGAGAAAAAATTATCATTTCGTTAGAGAATACAGATTTTGAAAAATACTATACAAGTTTTTTGTACGGAAATTGTGGAATTGGATATATGTTGTGCAAAGCATATCATCTTTCTAAGGATAAACGTTTACTAAAAATAATTAATACACTTATAAATACAGTATATAAACGTATTGAAGTAAGAGACGGAAAAATTATTGATATCAATGCAGGTAATGCAAATTATAAACTTAATAATAAAATTTTAGATCTAGGCTATGGATCAGTTGGAGTTGGAATATTTTTCTGCGAGTATCTAAAAATTATGGATAATAAAAAAATTCTAAAGATTACAGATATGATTTATGAACAAATAAATATGAAGAAAAATTATAAAAATAGATACATATACTGGCAAATGTCAAATTTTGACAATCACCATTATCCCTTACTTTTTTTCAGGAACAGCAGGAATAGGAGTATTTTTAATATCTTATAAGAGACTAACTAAAAAACACATAAATAATATAGATAATATACTTGGTCTAATAAATCATACGTTGCTAAATTTAAATATTGTATTTACAGCTAATCTACTACAGGGAGCAGCGGGAATTTTATTTTTCTCAAAGTATTATGAAAAAGGAAAAGAATTAGAAAGTAAATATAGAAAAATAATATATGCTATGTCTTCTAAAAAAGGAGCATATAGATATTGGACGGATCCGTCTAGATATAATCGAAGAGATGACTCTTTTTTAACGGGTACTCCAGGAATTTACTATGTATTGACAATGTCTAAAGAAAGAGGGTTGAGGGAATGACTTTAAAATACGCATCAAAAATAAATGTTACATTGTATATTTTATTATCAATTATATATGCATCGGGGAATGTTGCAATTGCATATGTTTCAAAATTAATGCTAAATAATGCTCAATACCAGCGTGGAGGATTAACTCAACTTTTAATAATCGCTTTGTTGGGTTCTCTTATAATAGTAATAATTATGTTTTCTAACTTTGCATATAAATATTTAAAAAATAAAATTATTTTAGAAATTAATCTTGAATTGAAAAAAAGATTAATGACTCATTTGATGAATAAAAATGGCACTTCTCAAAAAGAAGGACTTAACTTGATGACAAATGATTTAAAGCAAATAGAAACATTAAAAATCAGTAATGAATTATTGATTATTACAGAGATTTTTTCATTTGTTTTATCATTAGTAGCTGGATTATTAAATAGTTGGTTTTTAACTATAATATTTATGATTACTACCTTATTACCCGGCTTAATACAAAAATTATTTGTCAAAAAGATTCAAAGTAAATCAAAAAAATGGGAACAAAGAAATGCAAACTATACACAAAGAGTAAGCGATGGATTAAATGGAGCAGTAACTGCAAATTTATATAATGCGAGAAATTCAGTCTTAGAGAGGATTATTACTGATGCTAAAAGTATGGAAAATGCTTTAAAGTCATTAAACTATACTCAAGATGTAGCAAATCAAATTATTATCGCTTTAGCTGATATCTTTAGTTTTATTCTCCCATTTTTTATAGGTGCTGTTTTAATGTATAACGGTCAAATTGGTTCGGGTACTTTGATTATGATTGTTCAATTATCTAATAATTTTATTAATCCTATTGTTAATATTTTTGATCAATTGAATCAAATTAAGTCAACTGAACCAATTTGGAAAAAAATAGAAGTTGGATTAAATGATGTTCCAACAGCTCCAAATGATCAGAAACAGACTTCTAATCGTACGTTCAAGAAATTACAAACAGATAGTTTAACCTATAATATAAATGGAAACTGATTTATCACTTACTATTCCTCATAAAAGTAAAGTTTTGATTACAGCACCAAGTGGATGGGGAAAATCGACATTTTTACAGTTATTATTGGGAAAATTAAAACCTGATAGTGGAAAGATTTTAATTGATTCTGAGAATATTACTAATAACTGGGAAACAGCCCATAATTATTTTAGTTATGTAACCCAATCTCCTTTTATTTTTGATGATACATTGGAATTTAATATTACATTGGGTAAAAAGTATCCATCAAAAAAGTTAAATGCGGTTATTGAGAAAGCTGGATTAAAGGAATTGGTTGATGAAAAGGGTTTAACTTACTCGGTAGGAGAGAAAGGAAAAAATTTATCAGGAGGGCAAATTCAAAGAATCGAAATTGCAAGGACTTTACTATCAGATCGACCTATTATGTTGGCTGATGAGGCAACCAGTGCTTTGGATCAAAAATTATCCGAAAAGATTCACAGCATTATTTTAGATAATCCGAGATTAACTGTTATTGAGGTAGCACATAAAATTTCTACTAAAGAAAAAGAAAAGTTCGATAAAGTATTAAAATTAGATGAACTAGCAAAACAGAAGTAAGGATAAATAAAATCTTGGGTTGAAGAATCAAGAAATTAAGAATAAGCTCATTTCCGTTTTAGGGGATGAGCTTATTTTTTGTTCTAAATTTAGGACTAGAATTATATAATTACATA
>CAOKUH010000125.1 GCA_948472605.1 uncultured Mycoplasmatota bacterium | reverse complement strand
TTTAGGTATTTATTTTATAATTTATTTTTTATATTTATTAATTACTCATAAAAGTTTAAGTATAGAAGTAATTAATATAGTAAAAATATTTTATTTACCTATATTGATAATGTTTTTTAGTAATTATGAAGATAAAACAATTACTAAGAAAACTTTAAGTATAGTTCTTTTGTTTTATCTTCTTTTATATATAATTCCTTTTTTGTTTGGTCTTGGTCATAATATAAGTGAAATATATGAAAATAAAGAATTATATTTATCATACTTTTATGTTGGGAATGAATTATCAAATGTATTTATTATTTTATTACCAGTAACTTTATTATATTTAATAGATAGTAATAGTTATTTATTAAAAGCAATTTTTTTGATTTTATTGTTAGTTACTACTTTTTTGATGAGTACTAAAACTTTTTATGCTAGTATCTTTATTATTTTGTTATATTTTATTTTTATTAAAAGAAGACAATTAATGCGTTTTGTTAAAAATAATATTTTAAAAACAACTTTAACAATTGCTGTGATCTTAGCTTTTTGTATTGTATATATTCCCAAAATGGATTTAGTTAATAATATAGAAGCGTCTTTAGAACATTATGAAGTTAATAAAGTTCAGGAATTATTAACATATAAGAATATTGATAATGTAATTTTTAGTAGTAGACTTTCTTTTTTAGAGAATGTTAATAAAAATTTTTATGAAAGTTCTAGTGTAGAAAAATTATTAGGTTTAGGTCGTCAGAGACTTGACAATATAAAAAATGTAGAAATTGATATTTTTGATATTTTTTATAGTATTGGGATATTGGGGACAGCATTTTATTTATTTTTCTTTGGATATATCTTAGATTACACTAAAGTAAAAGGAGTGTATAAATTTACTTTTGTTTTACTATTGATTATTTCTTGCTTTACAGGACATGTTTTAATTAGTCCATTTACTTCCACTTATTTAGCGCTTTTATTTATAGTCTCTAAAAATGATTTAGGAAAAATGAAGAAAAATGTTTTAATGGTGAGTAATATGTATCCAAGTCAAGAATACCCTCATTATGGGATATTTGTTAAAAATACATATGATTTGTTATCTTCTAATGGCGTAAGTATTGATAGTGTTGTTATGCTTAAAACAAATGGTAAATGGAATAAGTTAATTGCTTATTTTAAATTATTTAGTGTATCTTTTTTTAAGGCGATATTTAATAATTATGATTATATTTATGTTCATTTTGTTTCTCATACAACAATAGGAGTTTTTATTCCTAGTTTATTGTCTAAATCAAAATTGGTTTTAAATGTACATGGAAATGATATTATACCTGATACTCACATTGATGAAAAATATATGTGGTTAAGTAAATTATTTTTAAAGAAAGCTGATGTAGTTATATCTCCTTCAAAATATTTTGAACAAATTTTAGTAAAAAAATATAATATTTCTAAAAATAAAATAGTAGTTTATCCTTCTGGAGGAGTAGACATTGAAAAGTTTAAAAAAATAAACAAAAGAACAGCAATTAAAAATGCGGGATTAGATCATAATTATAAATATTTTGGATATGTTTCTCGTATAGAAAAGAATAAAGGTTATGATATATTTATAAAGGCTATAAATGAGTTTAAAAAGAATAAAAAATATAAAGATATTCGATTTATATTAGTTGGGAGCGGTAGTGAAGAAAATAAGTTAGATGATTTAATAAAAAAATATAAATTACAGAAATTAATTATTAGACATCCTTTAGTTAGTCAAGATGAATTAGTATATATATATAATTCTTTAGAGGCTTTTATATATCCTACAAGAATGCAAAGTGAATCTCTTGGACTTACTGGTTTGGAAGCAATGGCTTGTGAAACTTTGGTTATAGGAAGTAATAAATATGGACCAAGTGATTATCTGATTTATAATGAAAATAGTTTTACTTTTAATCCAACAGATTATAAAAGACTTGCAGAAAAAATGATTGATGTTTTAGAACTTAATAGTAATACTAAAAATAAGCTTGTAAAAAATGGTCGAAAGAAAAGTGAAGAATATAGTTTTAGTAATACAAAAGATATTATTTTAAATGTATTTAAAAATAAGTAGTTATTTAGTTAATAAATAGGATATTTATGAATAGGGTATTTGAAATACTCTTTTTTTTGACAATTTTTTTAAGTTATAATATAAAAAATAGAAGAGGAGAAGTTAATATGGACAATAAGAAGAGAATATATATGGGAATAAGCATGATAGCGATATTAGGGATAGTAATAGGAGTTTCATTTGCGTTATGGAATGTAAACATAGCTCAAGAAGGAATAAATACGATAACAAGTGGTTGTTTAAAGTTAACATTAACAGAAGAAAGTGATGCAATCAATTTAACTAATACTTATCCAATAACAGATAATGAAGCCTCTAACTTAGAGCCGTATAATTTTAGAATAGAAAATACATGTAATAGTGAAGTAAGTTATAATATCAGTTTAGAAATGATGGAAGTAGAAAATAGATTAAAGTCAGAATATATAGCCATATCAATAGATAATGGACAAAAGTCAATTTTGAATACCTTAGAAGAAACAGAAGTAACCTATAATAAAGGAGACTATACTCCAGTAGAAGGAAGAATGCTTTTAAATGGAGTATTAAAAGGAAATGAAAGTAAAAGCCATAGTATAAGATTGTGGATGGATGAGAGTGTACCAGCAACAGAAGAGACAATGAATAAAACATTTATAGGAAAAATAGTATTAAATGCAACCTTAACAGGAAGATATGTAGAAGACATATTAAATGGAGCAGAACCAGTATTAGCAAATAATTTAATACCAATAGAAATAGATGATACTGGAAAAGTAACTAAAGCTAATTTAAAAAGTGAATGGTATAGTTATGAAAAGAAGAAATGGGCGAATGCCGTAATCTTAGAAGATGAGACAATTACTTATAATGATGGAGATATAATACCCGAATCCAATATAGAAAGTTATTTTGTTTGGATACCAAAGTATAGTTATCAGTTATGGGATTTAGGGAGTTATACAGGTTTATCAACAGTGGATACAACAAAACCCC
>CAOKUH010000124.1 GCA_948472605.1 uncultured Mycoplasmatota bacterium | reverse complement strand
ACAAGGATAAAAACATAATGCAAATGTCCAATTTCCTTTATTTTAGAAGAAAAAAAGCAAATTCACTTAAGAATTAACCCTTTTTTCTATTAATTAAGTTAAATAATCTCTAATTTAAACAAAATTAGCATAATTTTATTTTTTTATTACATCAAAAAAAAGAAAAGCTATTTTTTCTTCTTGCGATTATCTTCCCAAAAATCAAAATTATCAAACTTTTCTAATTTATTATTTGCATCTTCTTTTTCTTCAATAACATTTTCTAAAGTTTCCTCTTTTTTTATATCTTCTATATTTTCTTGTTCTTTAACATCATTTTTTTCTTGAATAGAAGTTTCTAAATTCTTTACTTTTTTATTATCAACTTTTGTTTTTTTATTCTTTTTGCCTCTCTTACTTAACAAGCAAACAATTAAAATAAAAGCAAATACAAGTCCTACACCAAAAGCAATGCAAACATAAAGATAAGTTGTTAAATCACTATTTAACTCATTTATTTCTTCTTGATTCCAAATTTGGAAAGTTTTATTTATTGTATCATAACTGTAATAATCATATTTTCCTGTCTCAATATTCATTGCATAGACTATTACAAAATCACTATTTTCCTTAAATTTATAAACTGGAACATTAATTTCATTAATATCAATAGTTGATTTTATGTATCCCTTTAATTCCTCTTGAAAATCTATTATATATAAACTCAAAGAATTTGACTTAGCTTCATTATAAATAGTATATTTATTAGTACTTTCATTATAAATAGCTAAATAGATTTTACCAGATTCATCTTTTAACCCAATTAGATTAAACTTAGTAATATCACTATAAAATGCTGGTACTTCTACATCATTTATTTTAATAGTTGTTTCTTCATAAGTTTTTGGACACTCTAAAACGCTTTTTCTTTTAACAATAGTATAAGTTTTACCATCAATTGTAGCTGAAATTGGATTTATATCTTCAACTTCAACATTAACTACATACTTTTTAGAACTTCCATTTTCTGCTGTCACGACTATTTCAAAAGAATTAGTTCCTTCAACTACTTCCTTTTCTCCATCCCCAGTTAAAGATGCTTTTGCATCATTTTTAGAAGCTATAATATTTATTTTAGTCACATCAGATGGAACAATTACTTTATATTCGAGTGTATCTTTATCAAATAAAGGAGATAATTCGTATCCTTGTACAGATAATTCTTTTAAATTATTATCTTTACTATAAGTTGCTTCTAACTCATCTTTAGTCATTATTTTAATTTTTTTATTAGAAGCTGTTATATTAATTAAACTTTCATCAAGAGCTCTAATCTCATAACTTCCTACAGATATAGTTGTATTACCACTTTTCAAAGCCTTAAAAGTAAATGTATATGTTTTTGAAGTCACCCCACTAGTACTAACATCAACCATAGAAGTCCCACCAAAAGTACTATTTGTATCAACAAGAGATAAAAAACTTTTATCATAATTTAAGTTCATATCCCAACCACCAATTTTAGTATTACTAGATACTGTAACAGAAAGTTTTATTTGATTTCCTACAACAGCTGTATTTGCTCCAGTAACTTTTATTGTTCCACTTGCGGCATTAGTTATAATTGGAAAAATTAAAAATATAATTATTCCTAACAATAAATTTTTTATTTTTTTCATATGGATAACCACTCCTTTAATTAATTGCAGCCAAACCTGCTATATGTTTTTGAACTTGTAATAAATCTAAAACTGTTATGGCACCATCTCCTGATGTATCTGCTGCTTTTAAATTGGCTCCAGTTAAAGATGAAACTTTAGCAATTTGTTTTTGAATTTGTAATAAATCTAAAACCGTTATGGCACCATCTCCTGATGTATCACCTTTAACTACCGCTGTTAATTCTTCAGTTGTAGTATTATTAGATATTGAAACCTTATACCCTGTTCCAATATTTCCAGATGTAACTTTATTTCCTTTAGCATCTTTTACAACAACGGATGAACCACTAATAGCATTTATAGAACTAATTATACTAGACACACTAGTATTAGACTTAATTCCTGAAATGTAGCCAGATTGATATTTAAATCCACTAGACGTTACAATAGAACTTATTGGTAATGAACTAGCATCAGCATCTCCTCCAGGGTTAACACCATTATTACTATTATCTATAGAACTTTCCATATTTCTATATACAGGTATATAAAAAACAAAAGTATTATTTAACATTCCTAATTTATTATAAGAATTATAAGCAGACTTTGATTCACTTGATGGTGCTGCTATATTAGTCATATACTGATGAATATACAAACTTGTCATATTTGTTGGGACAACATTATACTTTTGAAAATAATTAGTATATTGTCCTACATTAATATAATTGGAAGCCATTTTAGATGATGCTCCTTCAATAGCTCTTAAAGGACTATTCCAACCATTATTTTTAGCATATGATAAACCGCAATAAGCTGTTCCATAAGTTACTGCACAACTATCATTTACACCATAATTAAAGAAATTATAATAACCATAATATTGATTACCATCACCTGTATAAACTCCACTATATAAATTATATAAAGATGTACTAGAGCCTAACTCTTGGTTCATCCTTGAAGCTAAAAATATTGGACTTACATCAGTATTAGCACCTGCAGTATTAATTATATTAGAAAAATCATTATTTACCCCAAGATGATATTTATAAAAACTAGTATTACCTATTATTGCTTTAATTCCTGTAGGATAAGAATTTGCTATTGATCTATCATATTTTAAATATTCAAATTGAAAAATATATTTTTCATCAAACCAATTTCTCGGATCCATATAATAAGCAACAGCCTTCTGACTAGCAGGATGCCAAGATCCATAACCGCTATTACAAGAATTATCTATATATTCTGAATTACTTGTTTGAACTAAACTTCTCCCACAAATACTTTCATTTTCAACAACTGTAGACCAATCTAAATTAGTATTAACAGCATTAAACTTCCAATTAGGATATTTAGTTTTTAATGCACACAAACCGCTCCAATAACTAGATGGAAATCCTGCATTTGAAAGTTCTGTCTCACAAGAATTTGATGGAGCAGTATTATTTTCATTATTTGTCACAACACTGATATATGAGGAACAAACATATCCTGTTGT
>CAOKUH010000123.1 GCA_948472605.1 uncultured Mycoplasmatota bacterium | reverse complement strand
TAGCTAGTGGTTTTTAGTAACTTGCAATAGCAAGTTACACCCTAAAGGTTAATAATAAAAAGTAGCATTATGAGCTACTTTTTATTTTGGGTATCAATATAAGCAACTATTTCATTTATAGTACTTAAAAAATCATTAAAATTAACATTGAACCAATTAATATCCATTTGATTTTGAAACCAAGTATATTGTCTTTTAGCATAATTTCTTGAATTTTTTTGACATTCTTCTACAGTTTCTTTTAAAGTTTTCTTATTTTCAAAAAAAGGATAAAACTCCTTATAACCAATTCCTGTTTGTAAAGCCTTAGATTTAATATTATTAATACAAAATGGCTTAACTTCATCTATTAAAGGAACTAACATATCTAAAAACCTTTTATTAATTCTATCATAAAGAACTTCCCTATCTGTTGTTAAACCAATAAATATACAATCATCATACAAAAGTGTATAATCTTTTTTTTGGGGGACATTACCAGCTTCTAACAAAGATAAAAGTCTAACTAAACGTTTACGATTATTTTTATCATAAACTATATCAAGATTATATTCATCTATCTTTTCCACCAACTCTTCATTAGAAAATATTTCATATTTATTATCTTTAATATCTTTTTCTTCTAAAAAATCATAATCATATAAAGCTGCTTTTAAATAGTACCCAGTTCCTCCAACAAATATAGGAACTTTACCTTTGGCTTTTATTTCTTCTATTTTATTTCTAGCATCTTTTTGAAAATCAAACACCGAATAATTTTCTTCTACATTTTTAATACTTAATAAATGATGAGGTATTTTTTGCATTTCTTCTTTCGTTATTTTAGCTGTTCCAACATCCAGTCCCTTATAAATTTGCATTGAATCACAATTTATTATTTCACCTTGATATATTTTGGCAAGCTCTATGCTTAATTTTGTTTTGCCAACACCTGTTGGTCCAACTATTGCTAAAATCATTTATTTTATCCCTTTCTAAATACAATGTTTTCTTACATCTTCATAAAGTTCTTCTTCTAAAAAAGACTGATAAAGCGCTATATCTAAACCATCATCTAACATTTCTTTTTTTATTTTTTCTGGAAATTCTCCTTTTCCTTTAATTAATTTTCTTAAATATTTTCTATAACTTTCACCATAATACTTTAGCATATTCAAATAAAGTTTAAATTTTTTTCTCATATCTCCATCTTTTACAAGCTTTATTTCAAAATTACCATGATATGACATCATTTTTTCTCCAGAATTTAAGGATAATAATTTTTCTTGCTCTAGTAATATATTATTTTTTAAACAACGTAATATAAATTTACTAGCTATTAATTTTTTTCTTAAGCTCTTATGTTTTTCATATCTTTTAAAAAAAGCTTCTATATCCATCACTAACGTAGTAATACTAGCAGCAATAAATGATAATGGAACATTTACATCTAAAATTTTAACTACTCTATCATCTATGCATAATCCCAAATAATAACAACTTATACCAAACATTGGCCAAAACACTAATTCATTAATAAATTCACGATCTATAGCAGTTTTTTTTCTTGGAAAAACATCAATTATCTTTTGACATTTTTCAACTTCTTTTTCCATCAATTCTATTTTATTTTCTTGTATCAATTTCTCATCCAAATTAGTTGTATATTTTTCTTTTCTTAAATCTCTATTATCAGGAAAATTATCAGAAAAAACAAAAGCCTTTTTTCCGTTTAATATATAATCTACATTCATCTTTTAGCCTCCATTAAAACCTATAAGCGCTATTATACAATATTACTTAAAAATGTCAAGTTGCTACCTTCGTTTCGTTTATGATTATTTCCATAACTTATGATTTTTTATTTCTTTAAAACATTTAGTCACTTTAATACTATCTGCTTCACTCTTAATAACTTCTAAAGTTTCTTTAGCATTTATTTTCTAAAACTAGCCTAATGTTGTTATATATAATTTGTTTTATCGCTTCTTATTTATATGGCACTACGTTCTTCTTTTCCTAAAAATTCTCATTTACATCGTATACATTTAAATATTCTATATTAATTTATCATTCATTAGAATTAATTATATGATGTATATTGGATAATGATTAAAAAAAGCTAATTACAAAAAAAGAGTAAATTAGCTTTTAAATATTTAAGCTTTTATAATAACATTTTCTGTTGTCCAAGCATCAGGATGTCCATTACCTGATGATAATATCCAATTTTGTGTGGTTTCGTCTTTGACATAAATTAATGCATTGGCAAGCATATTAGAAAACATAGATGACATACTAGTTACTTTACTTGTATCAAAACTACTTACATCCAAACTTATTAAATTATTACAAGTTTGAAACATATATAACATATCGGTTACACTGCTTGTGTCAAAACTCCTTAAATCTAAATTAGTTAGATTTTTGCAACCTGAAAACATAAATCCCATATTAGTTACTTTACTTGTATCAAAATTACTTACATCTAAACTTGTTAAACTACTACAATTATCAAACATAGATGACATATCAGTTACACTACTTGTATCAAAATTACTTACATCTAAACTGGTTAAATTACTACAATTTAAAAACATATTTGACATATTAGTTACATTATTTGTATCGAAACTGCTTGCATCTAAACTTGTTAGGTTACTACAACCAAAAAACATAAATCCCATATCAGTTACATTACTTGTATCAAAATTGCTTACATCTAAACTGATTAAACTGCTACAACCTAAAAACATTCCTGACATATCTGTTGCACTACTTGTATCGAAATATTCTAGTCCTTCTATATTTGCTAATTTAGTAAATCCATAAAAAAGACCGCTACTATTAGAATTAGCTTTAACTCCAACATTACTTTGAATATATAAATCATATAATGAATTATTATCCTCATTTTGGACTAAATAACTCATGACACTTCCATCTTTTGCTTTTGATACATCCCATGTTAACTCTGTTTCTTTTGGTTCTAAATTGGATTCTATTATTACTCTAGATATATTACCTACATATTCTTTTGGCCAAAAAGCATAGTTATCATCTCGTGCCATCATTGTTCCTCTATTATCAACAAAATAACTTGAGGTTATACTTATCTTTCCTTGGTAATTAGCATTCATACTATCTTCATCACTGGCTAATACTTCACTATGCATCCATATTCTCAAATTAAATTCTTTTGTTTCTCCAGATTCCA
>CAOKUH010000122.1 GCA_948472605.1 uncultured Mycoplasmatota bacterium | reverse complement strand
AGGGATCAATCAATAAGAAATTAATTAATATTTCTATAAGATTGATTATACGTGATATTTATGGAAAATGTTGAATTACTTGCTCCAGCAGGAGATTTAGAAAAACTAAAAATTGCTTATCTATATGGAGCAGATGCTGTATATTGTTCAGGCAAAAAATTTGGCTTACGAGCAAATGCTAATAATTTTACTTTAGAAGAATTAGATACAGCTTGTAAATATGCTCATAGTTTAAATAAAAAAATTTATGTAACAGTTAATATAATATTCCATAACGCTGAATTAGAAGGCTTAGAGGATTATTTGCGTGAATTAGATAAAATAGGTATCGATGCTATAATTGCTAGTGATATATTAGTTATCAAAAAAGCTCAGGAATTAAATTTAAATCTAGAAGTACATGTATCTACTCAATCAAGTATTTTAAATAGTAATGCTGCGTTATTTTATAAAGATTTAGGTGTTACAAGATTAGTACTTGCTAGAGAAGCAAACTTAAATGATATCAAGGATATTAAAGAAAAAACACAATTAGAATTAGAATGTTTTATTCATGGTGCAATGTGTACAAGCTTTTCTGGACGATGTGTTTTATCTAATTATTGCACAAATAGAGATGCTAATAGAGGAGGATGTGCCCAAATTTGTCGATGGACATTTGAACTAGATAATATTAAAGAAGTATTTAGTATGACACCAAAAGATTTAAATTTAATACAATATATAAGTAATATGATAAATGCTGGAGTTAATTCATTTAAAGTAGAAGGAAGAATGCGAGGTATTTATTATATTGCAACAGTTATTTTAGTTTACAGAAGAATAATTGATAAAATAAAAATGCATAATTTAAGTGAAGGTGAAACAAAATATTATTTAGATATTTTAAATCGTTGTGCTAATCGAGAATCTGCTCCCCAATTTATAAATGAAATTCCTGGTGTAAATGAACAATATTTTTTAGGACGAGATGAAGTATCTAATCAAGATTTTTTAGGTTTAGTCCTAGATTATGATGAAGAAAATAATTTAGTTATTTTAGAAGAACGAAATTATTTTAAAGTAGGTGATATTGTCGAATTTTTTGGACCAAATATGGAAACATTTACTTATACAATTAAGAATATTTACAATGAAACAAATGAAGAGATAAAAACGGCAAATCATCCAAGAATGATTGTTAAATTGCCAATAAATAAACATTTAAAAAAGTATGACATGATGCGCTTAAAAGTATTTGACAAACAAGAATATTTATAGTATTCTTAAGACTGAAAATTTTTAGAAGGTGAAAATTAAATATGAGACAAGTTGAAAATATTACACTAACTGCTGATGGATATTTAGCGTTAGAACAAGAATTAAATACATTAAAATCTGAAAAGAGACCAGAAATTATTAAGGCTTTAAAAGAAGCAAGAGCTCTAGGTGATTTATCAGAAAACTCTGATTATGATGCTGCAAGAAATGAACAAGCACAATTAGAAGCTAGAATTAAAGAATTAGAGTTTAAGCTTGAACATTGCACTATTGCAGATAATCAATCTGGTGATGCTGTTAATGTTGGAAGTGAAGTTGTTATTACTTATGATGATGGGGAAACTGAAAAATATAAAATTGTTGGTTCTCTTGAGGCTGATCCATTTAATAACAAAATTTCTAATGAAAGTCCAATAGGAAAAGCAATAATTGGTCATAAAAAAGGCGAAGTTGTAGAAGTTGCCAGTCCTAATGGAAACTTTACAGTAACAATAACTGATATTGCATAAAAGTTGTATATAAAATACAATTTTTTATTTATCAATTTTTAAAATGATTTATAAAAAAAATTAATACTTTCTTAGGAAGTTAAAATGAATTGATTTTTCTTTTGTACTTTTGTATAATAAACTTGTTAGAAAGAGGACTAGAAGTTATGAAAAAAAATGTTATTGTAAAAGAAATTAAAGTTGAAGGTAAGGATTGGGAAAAAGCCTTAGATGCAGCATTTAAAAAACAAAATAAAGAAGTTAAAATTGATGGATTTAGAAAAGGTGCTGCTCCTAAAGATATGTTTATAAAGAAATTTGGAATTGAATCATTATTTATGGATGCAGTTGATAACGTAGCAGATGCATCGTATAAAAAAGCTTTAAAAGAAGCAGATATAACACCAGTATGTGAACCAAAGTTAGATGTTAAGTCTATTAATGAAAAAGAATGTGTATTTGAATTTACTCTAATTGGGGCTCCTGAAGTAACACTTGGAGAATATAAAAATCTTAAAGTAAAAAAAGAAAATGTTAAAGTTACAAAAGAAGAAATAAATGAAGAAATTAAAACATTAAAAGAACAATTTGCTGAAATTAAAATAAAAAAAGATGGAAGTAAGATTGAAATTGGTGATACAGCGGTAATAAATTTTAAAGGATATGTTGATGGAGAAGAACTAGAAGGTGGAACAGGTGAAAACTATCCATTAGAAATAGGAAGTAATACTTTTATACCTGGATTTGAAGAGGGATTAGTTGGTATGAAAGTTGATGAAGAAAAAGAGCTTAATTTAACTTTTCCAGATAATTATACAGAAGATTTAAAGAATAAAGATGTTAAATTTGAAGTTAAAATAAATGAAATTAAAGAAAAAGTAGTTCCAGATCTTAATGAAGATTTTTATTTAGATTTAGGCTATGAAGATGTTAAAACAACAGAAGAATTTGAAAAAAAGGTTGAAGAAACTATTAAAGAAAGAAAAAATGCTCAAATTGAAGATAAATATATTGAAGATTGTTTAGCAAAAGCTAGTGACAATATGAAAGTCGATATAAATGAAGAAATAATTGACGATGAAGTTCATCGTATGATGCATCAATTTGAAGAACAATTAAAAATGCAAGGTTTAAATTTAGAACATTATTACCAATTTACTGGCATGGATCATAATAAATTACATGAACAAATGGAGCCAGAAGCAACTAAAAGAGTAAAATATCGTTGTTTACTAGAAAAAGTAGCTGAAGTTGAAAATATTGAAATAAGTGATGAAGATGCAGATAAAAAAGCAGATGAAATGGCATCAAACTATGGTATAGAAAAAGACGAATTACTAAAAGCTTATGGTAGTTTAGATATTGTTAAATATGATATGAAAATGCATAAAGCAATTGAAATTATTAAAGGCGAATAATTTAACTTCTATAAAAAATAAAATTATGCTAATTTTGCTTAAATTAGAGATTATTTAACTTAATTAAATAAAAAGAAGGTGAATTCTTAAGTGAATTT
>CAOKUH010000121.1 GCA_948472605.1 uncultured Mycoplasmatota bacterium | reverse complement strand
AAAGAATAAATTCCCATCTGTTATAAGATGGGAACTTTGAATAAAAGTTAATAAATATTTATGGTTTTTTAACTAATTATTGCACCCTATATTTTTTTCTTATATAATAATTAAAGGTGAAGAATATGTATGTAGAAGTGCTACTCGAATTAAAAAATAAACAAACAGATCAAACTTATACATATAAAGTTCCTGATAGTTTAGAAGATTTAGTAAGTGTTGGAAAAAGAGTTAAAGTTCCTTTTAATCATCGAGAGTTAGAAGGTTTTATTTTAAGTATTAGTGATTTTTATGATAAAGAATATAAAATAGCAGAAATAATAAATGTAGTAGATGAAGATGTTATATTAAATGAAGAATTGTTGAATATTGGAAAGTTTATTAAAGAGACTTATCTTTGTAGTTTATCAAGTAGTTATGCAACGATGCTTCCTAAAGCCCTAAAAGCTAGCGAAAAAACTAATATAAATAAAAAATATAAAAGTAATTTGTTTCTTAATATAGATTATGAAGCAGCTTTAAAAAAATGTAGTAACAATAAACAAAAAGAAATTATTGATTTTATTTATGAAAATGATGGAGTAGAAAAAAAAGAAGCTAATTTAATATCAACTTCTAGTGTTATTACTTTATTAAAAAAAGAAATAATTAGAGAAGAACAAGAAGAAATGTATCGTCTTAATAGTA
Source organism: uncultured Mycoplasmatota bacterium (assembly GCA_948472605.1). Classification (GTDB taxonomy): domain Bacteria; phylum Bacillota_I; class Bacilli_A; order RF39; family UBA660; genus MGBC108787. The sequence goes on along the minus strand of CAOKUH010000121.1, from coordinate 2,590 downwards.
TGAGTGTTTTAAATGATACAAAAAAAGTTTTAAATGAAGAACAACAATCTGCTTTTAATAAAATAATTGAAAATTTAAATAAACCAGAAAAATTTTTGCTTTATGGAGTAACTGGTTCTGGTAAAACTGAAGTTTATATGCAAGTTATAGATGAAGTTATAAATGCTAATAAAACAGCTATAGTTTTAGTTCCAGAAATTAGTTTAACTCCACAATTTGTTTACAACTTTAAATCGAGATTTGGCTCTTTTGTTGCATTATTACATAGTGCCTTATCTGATGGAGAACGATATGATGAATGGCGTAAGATAGCAAGAGGAGAAGTTAGTATTGTAGTTGGAGCAAGAAGTGCAATTTTTGCCCCTCTAAAAAATTTAGGAATTATTATTGTGGATGAAGAACATTCGGAAAGTTACAAGCAAGAGAATAATCCGAGATATAATGCAATTGATGTTGCGGAATATCGATCAAATTTAAATCAAATTCCATTGGTACTTGGTAGTGCTACCCCAAGTTTAGAAAAAATGGCTAGAGCAAGTAAAAATTTATATACATGTTTAGAACTTAAAAATCGTATTAATAATCGAACTTTACCAATTTGTGTTATGGTTGATATGGCAGAAGAAATAAAAAAGGGTAATTATATTTTGAGTGAACGTTTAAAACTAGAAATAGATGCTGCAGTAAGTCGTAATGAGCAAATTATTTTGCTACTTAATAGAAGAGGTTATTCAACTACTATTACTTGTGGAAGTTGCGGCTATACTTATAAATGCCCTAATTGTGATATAACCCTTACTTATCATAAAACTAAAAATAGTTTAAGATGTCATTATTGTGGGTATACAATTTTTAAAAAAGATACTTGTCCTAATTGTCATGATGAATTAAATTTTTATGGCTATGGGACTGAAAAATTAGAACAAATAATAAATCAAGAATTTCCAGATTTAAAAGTTTTAAGAATGGATGGAGATACTACTAAAAAGAAAAATAGTTATGAAAAGATAATTAATAAATTTAAAAGTGGAGAATATGATATTTTATTAGGAACGCAAATGATTAGTAAAGGTCTTGATTTTCCCAAAGTAAGTGTTGTTGGTATTATAAATGCTGATGCTACTTTAAATATTCCAGATTTTAGAAGTGGAGAAAGAACTTTTCAAATGCTCTATCAAGCTGCTGGTAGAGCAGGTAGACAAGATACAATAGGAAATGTTATTATTCAAACATTTAATAAAAATAATTTTATTTTAAAATGTGTTGCTGAACAAAACTATGAAAAATTTTATAATTATGAAATGGATATCAGAAAAAAGTTGAAATATCCTCCTTATTATTATTTAGTTAGTTTAAAAGTTACTAGTAAAGATTATGATGAATGTAGTAAAGAAGCTACTAAAGTTGTTAAATATCTGAAGAGTAATTTAAGTGAAACTTCTATTATTTTAGGACCAACAACAGCTAGTGTTTTTAAAGTTAATAATATATATCGTTTTAGTATAATCATAAAATATCGTTTTGATGATAAACTAAAAGAAACTTTAATTGAATTAGATAAACTATTTATTTTAAATAAAAAAGTTAATTTAGAAATTGATTTAAATCCTTCAAGAATATAAAGTATGGATAAAATGAAATTAATAGACATTAATTTAACATTTTTTCCTTTTCATGTTATTATCTAGTCATCAAAAGGAGAGGGGTTTTGTAAATGAAAAAAATGTCTGAGATTGGTTATGGAAGTATTTTAAAGGATATTGCATCAAATAATAAAAATGAAATAGAAGATATTGTATATATTGATGGTGATATTAGTTTAGAAAAAAAATGTGATTATGGAATAGTTTTTTTATGGAATAGTTTTTGGAGGAGTTTCGATGATTCCTCATCGTGTAGATGAAGCATCTAAACTATATAAAAATGGTTTAGTTGAAAAACTTATAGTTTCGGGAGGAATTGGTTATACTAATGCTGATCGTAAAACGCCAGAAGCATTGAAAATGCAAGAATACTTGATTAAAGATGGTATTCCTAAAAATGATATAATTATGGAATGTCAAGCTCGTAGTAGTTTTGAAAATATTAAATATTCTTTAGAGATAATTAGAGAAAATAATATTCTTAATAATACTCGACTTGCTTTAATAACATCCGATTTCCATTTAAAAAGATGTATGGCAATGATGGCTATGGACATGGAAAGTAATAATAATTTCTTTGGTTTTAAAGCTAAAGATGGTATTTTTGATATTGAAAATTGGCAAGAAACATTTGCAGGTAAGAAAAGAATATATCAAGAAGCCTTATCATTGTGTTATTACGTAAAACAAGGTACCATAAATGATTTTGAAGTAGAAAGTATAAAAAGAAAAAGAAGTTTATAAAGTCTAGTTAATAATTACTAGATTTTTTTATTAGAAGGTCGTCTTAAACATAATAACTGATAAATCAAATAGAACTAAATTCTAATCTTTAAAGCACATATTTTAATAATATAATAGAACTTATAAAAAATAAAATAGAAGGTACATAAAAATCTTCTATTTTATCTTTAACTAAATTCTTTTCTTAACTTTTCAATTTCTTC
>CAOKUH010000120.1 GCA_948472605.1 uncultured Mycoplasmatota bacterium | reverse complement strand
AAAGAATAAATTCCCATCTGTTATAAGATGGGAACTTTGAATAAAAGTTAATAAAATTTTATTAATTTGTTATGTTATATTTTAAAATTTATGTTTTAATGTTATAATGTATGCAAGGAGGTTATATAAATGAAATTAAATATTAATTTTGATCAATCTTTAGAATCTACAATTAATCTATGCCAACCTCTTGCTGACTGGTTTGAAAGAAATCAAGAAACAATGGCATACTTTGAATTAACACACAAAGGTTGCTTACATTTTGAAAATTCTCCAATGGCTTCAGCAGATGTTAAAGCATTAGGAAGAATGGCAAATGCTGGATTAACTTGGTTAGAAGCACCAGAAACATCAAATGTTTCTCCAGAAGAAAAGGCTATTAATGCAGCAGTTTCTATTGCAGGTGTGTATGAAGAAGAAAAAGAAAGATTAAGTGAAAATGCAAAAGTACAATATTATCTTAATGTAGAAGAATTACAAAAAGATGATAGTCAAGAAAAAGGAAGAAGTCTTTAAGCTTAAGAACAGCATAAAAGTTGTTCTTTTTATACGATTTTGTATTTAGAATCAAAATAATTGTGATATACTATAGTTAGTTAAGTTTATTACTAACTATTTCTTTTGTCCAAAGAGTTGTTGTACTTCTCTCTCTCGGGCACCAGAGAAGAATCTGCTCGAACTTTTATAGTTTTGAGCTTAATGATAAATATCAATTCTAGAAATGGAATTGATTTTTTGTTGTGTAAAAAAAGTAAGGAGATTCTTTAATGGTTAATATTATTAAACAAGAAATTGAAATGGAAACTGCTTTAAAAAACAAGGTTGAATTTATATGTATTTTTTGTAATACTCCCCCAATAATCTATAATGGAAGTATTAGAACGATAGAACATACATAGATGTTAGTTTCATAACTTGCAAAAACAGATAAAGACGATAAAAATAAAGAAATCATAGAAAAAATATTCATTAATAATAAAGAAAGATATGACCATCGTAGAATAACATTAGAACTTAAAAATCAAGGGTATAATGTAAATCATAAAAAAGTCTATAGAATAATGGTTAAACTAGGTTTAAAACCATTAAAAAGAAATAAAAGAAAATATTCTTCTTATAAAGGAACTATCGGTAAAATAGCAGATAATTTAATTGAACAAGATTTTAATGCAGATAAATCTATAAGAAGTGGTATACAGATAGATGTAACAGAATTCAACCTTCGTGGAGAAAAAATTTATTTATCACCAATATTAGATGGATTTAATGGTGAAGTAATATCTTACAATACTTCTAAATCTCCTAATTTAGATCAAATAAATGATATGCTTAATAAATCATTTAATAATAAAAATTTAAAAGGATTAATCCTACACTCAGATCAAGGATGAACTTAGACCCATATTTTGATACCTATGTCAAAATATGGGGATTAAGGGGATTAAAGATTTTAACAGAGCAAAATTATCCTAGAATAAATAGTAAGATTCTATGTAAAAGTGTGAGAAAGAAAAATTTAAGAAAAAATGATAACAATTGATAAAATATGATAAAATAATGAGTAATACAAGGGAGGTTTATCAATGAAATGTAATTATCCAGTGAAATATGCTGCTATGCCAATTATTGAACAAATTGGTTGGAGTCATGGATTAAATGAATTAGAAAGAAACTATGATGTAGTTTGCTATGTAGTATCTAAATGTTATCTATTAAGTGACAAAATTAAATATGAAGAAAGTGGCAAGAAGTTAAAAGAATATGAGGTTGTATTTCCATATCAAAAAGGACAATATTATAGTTGGAAAAGAGTTATACCAGAATTTAATCTTATTAATTATGCTTGTACTAATTCGGATTTAGTAGATAAAGTATTTGATAATTATGAAGAAGCGCTAGAATTTGCAACACAGAAAAATAAAGAATTGTGTGATAAAACTTGGGTTTATTTACCACACACAGAAGATTTAGCTGATAGAATTTCAGAAAAAAAACAAGAATTTAATAATAAGTTATCTAGTTATAAAATGTTGGAACAACAAATTTTAATTAATACATCTGATTTAGAGCAATCTAATGTAAAGGAATTAGATAATTTAATAATGAATAATAAAGGCAAAATTAAAGTTTTATCTAGAAATTTATATGAACATTTAAAATTTTCTTCTGTTTCGGATTTTATTGTGTATTCTATATCTCCAGAACAATACGAGAAATTAATAGCACTAGTTGGTAATCAAGATGTGTGTGATGTTTCAAGAGTTATTGGAAATGTTAGTCCAATCTTATGGAATGAATCAAATAATAAAAATATTATGGTTATTAATCAATATGGTAATGTTTTATATTACATAAACGAATGGGAAAATTTAATAGATAATAAGGAACAAAAAATGCCATCTGTTGAATTAAAATCTATATCTGATGAAATAGAATGTTTATTTACAACAGAAACACTTGAAGATATAGTTTTGAGTTTCAAACAACATGAATATATAAATCCAGATGAAATTCAAGGACCCATTTTAAAGAAAACACATTTGCAAATTTACTGAATAGGTAATAAGATGGCATGTGCAACTATTCATTTAGCAATTGCTAAAAAATATTTTGAAACACACACAACTTTAAATTATAAAGATGTAATTGCTGGTACTTTATATCCAGATGCAGCAGACAATAATGATGAATCGCATTATACAAATTTAAATCGTGGTAATGATAATGTTAGTCATGTAAGAGGGAAAGTTAACTTATATTCATTTTTAAAAGATCATGAACATCTAAATGACTTTGAATTAGGATGTTTTTTACATTTGATTACAGATTACTTATTTTTCGAAGAATGTTTTAATACAGAATATTTATTAGAAAATAGCTATGAACAATTTTGTAAAGATTTTATTTTGCTTATAGTCATTTAAATCTTTATTTATCAGAAAAGTATAATATCACAGAAGATGATTATATGAATTATCCAAGTGAATATTATTCTGGGGTTCCTTATGAAGAATGTATTTTACCAAGAGATTTGATTGATGCTTTTATTGATCGTGTAAGTTCTATTGATTTGGAAAAGTATATTGGGAAAATTCAAAAAATTAAAAGTAATGTAAAACCATAAAGGTTGTTGTACTTTTCTCTCATGCAACATAAATTGCTAATAAAATCAATGCTTTATAATGAAGTATTGATTTCAGACTGTTGACAAATATACACAACAGTCTGTAGTTAATTAGCAAAAATGTCATAAAAATAAACTACATTATATCTGGTAAA
>CAOKUH010000119.1 GCA_948472605.1 uncultured Mycoplasmatota bacterium | reverse complement strand
ATAACATATTTTCTGTTTTTAGAATATGCTAGTTTAGTTTCGCAAGATGTCTAATGTAAAATGAACCTAAAATATAATTAACTAAGTAAAATTTCTATTTATTTCATCTATTCTAATGAATTTAGTAAAATCAATATTATTATTCATACCAGCAGCAATCTTATCTAACATATCAATAGTAGGTTTTCTTTTACAATTTTCAAGTTGATTAATATAGACTAAATTACTACCAACTTTTAAAGCAAATTTTTCTTGAGATAAGTTGTACTTACTTCTGTAATATTTTAAATTAATAGAAAGTATTTTTTTACTATTCATATCCATTTTTTTACCTCCAATTACAATGATTTTAGCCAAATATGAAATACATGTCTACAAAAATTAAGATTAATTATTGAAAATAACATTTACTTCTTTTTTTTTGGTTTTTACATAAAATTATAAAAAGGAGCCTAGTTATGTTTTTTAATAATATCCATATTAGAATGAGAGTAGTATTAATAGTAATTTGTTTTTTATTAATAGCAGTAATATTTCGCGTTTTTTATATTCAAGTTTTTAAATATAATAAACTTTCTAGTTTAGCTGAATCTCTTTGGAGTAGAGAACTTCCTATTACAGCAGATAGAGGAGAAATAAGAGATCGTAATGGAAAAGTATTAGCAACTAATATAACAACTACCTCTTTAGTTGTAATACCTAATCAAATAACTAATAAAGAAGAGGTGGCAACAAAACTAGCTGAAATTTTAGGCGTTAGTTATGAAGAAATGTATCGACATATAAGTAAAAAAACCTCAATTGAAAGAGTACATCCTGAGGGAAGACAATTATCTTACGAAGTTGCGGAACAAATTAATAATTTAGGATATGATGGGGTATACTTAGTAAAGGAAAGTAAAAGATATTATCCATATGGTAGTGTATTATCTCACGTCTTAGGATATGTTGGTATTGATAATCAAGGACTTTCTGGAATTGAGTTAAATTATGATGAATATTTAACAGGAGCCAATGGAGCTATAAAATATTTTTCAGATGGAAAAGGGAATCGGCTAGAACTTACTGAGGTTTATGAAGAGCCTCAAAATGGTATAAATATTGATTTAACAATTGATATTGATTTACAACTTGCTGTTGAAAATGAACTTGATAATGTAATTTCTAAATATAATCCTGAACAGGCTTTAATTATGGCAATGAACCCTAAAACTGGAGAAATCCTTGCTATGGCAAGTCGACCTAACTTTAATTCTAATAATTATCAAACATCTTCAATTGAAATTATCAATCGAAATCTACCAATTTGGATGACTTATGAGCCAGGTTCAACATTTAAAATAATAACACTTTCAGCATCTTTAGAAGAACAAACTATTAATCTATTTAACGATTCATATTTTGATGGTGGATCTATTACTGTAGAGGGAGCACGTATAAAATGTTGGAAAGCGGGTGGACATGGAGCTCAAAACTATTTACAAGTAGTTGAGAATTCTTGCAATCTAGGGTATTAGCGAGAGATACCTATGAACTATCTATCCACCCTAATAAAACACCTTATAAATATGAAGTAGAACTTTTAGTACTTAATGATTTAAGTGGTAAACATTCAGTTGTGAATAGTAAAAAATATAAAGAATTTGTAACTCAAGAGATGAAAATAGAAAAATATAGATTATAAAATTTTGAGTTATAGACTATTAGAGTTACGAAAAGAAAATAATCTAACTCAAGAAGAATTAGGAAAAAAATAGGTTTTCCACAAACAACATTTTACTACTATGAATCAGGTAAAAGTATTCCTACAACATTTAAATTATATAGAAAGAGCAAGATTATCATTTCTTTCTAATAACTTATCAATAATTGTTCCTTTACCTGCACAAGTAGTTTCAGAAATAATTATAAAACTACATTTACATTTGATACCCATAATAAAGAGTATTATATGATTGAAATTGATCGATATGAAAAAGGATTAGTAAGGTAATAAACTACTAACTCAGGAGGTATACATCTATAATTATACTACTATTGAAAGGACAAATAACTTGATTTTTTTAGAATTTATGTTATAAAATATTTTTAATTAATTAATGAAAGGAAAACTTATATGTTAAGATTAGAAAAATTTAAACAAGAAGAATTATTTAAAATGAATCATTATGAAGTAATTAATTATATTGCAAATTATGTCCAGTATTTTTATAGTGTGATAATGCCTTATGAGAAAATAACTTTTCCAATATCAAGTCAAGATATTTTACAAAAGCTTGATATAAAACTAGAAAAAGTCAATGCTGCTTTTTTCGTAGAAAAAGATTCTTGTTTCTTTTCTATCACTTCTCAAGGTTGTTATTTTTCAGAAGATAGAACGATTTATTATTATGAAGGATTAGAAAATGAATATTATTTTTTTAATACAATTTTGTTTAAATTATTAGCTTATTATATTATGGAAAAGAATACCCATTCTATGAATTATATAAATAATTTTGGAATATTACCATTTCCTATGTATGATGATATGCATCAGATGCTTGTATCTTCCTTAATTCTACCATGGAAACAAGCAATATCTACGTTTTTAGAAGATAATATGAAAAACAAAATAGAAAGAAGATTCTCTTTTTATGATGGTTTAATTTATGATTCAGAAGATTTAATGGATTTATCTTCTAATTACGTTGAAAAATTAATGAAGAATTATTTAAAATATAAATTTGGAGTTTCCTTAAACGAAGTATATTGTGCATATTATCAGTTTAATCGAATTTTAGAAGCAAAACGTATTTTAAATCCAAAGGAATTGGAAAATGAAGAGTACAAAGAATTTGAAAGAATATTAGTTAAATATATTTAATCAAAAATAAAATCGATTTATATTTAAGAAAAAACTATTTACAAGATTTTTAGAAATAGTTATATTTAATTAAGAAATGAAGTAAAAAATGGAATTAAAAAATAGTAAAACTGAAGCCAATTTAATAGCAGCATTTTGCTGGAGAAAGTCAAGCAAGAAACAAATATATATAAAAAGAAGGATTTACTGACATAGCTAACTTATTTGAAATTGTTGGGAATATTGAAGATGATTTAGTATTCCAAAAAGGTGAAGAAAAAGTATGGATTTGTTGTAATTGTGGACATATTTCTGTTGTCGAGAAAGCTCCAGTTGTATGCCCAGTATATAAACATCCACAAAGTTTTATGGAATTAAAAGCTGAAAATTACTAAAAATTCAAAAAAATATAGTAACTACTTTAAGTAGTTACTATCAGATTGTTGACAAAGTGATATATTGAAAAAGAGTATATCGCTTTTTATTTGCT
>CAOKUH010000118.1 GCA_948472605.1 uncultured Mycoplasmatota bacterium | reverse complement strand
CATTACTTTCTTCTGTTAATGTTAACTTTAAACAACCACTTGTTATGGTATTTATACTTTCTTGAGTGATATTAAAAGTCCATAAAGCATAACTTATTCCAATTAAGATTGTTAAAGTTATTAATGTTACAACAATTCCCACTTGGGCCTTTTTTTTGCCATCCATGTACTTCATCTAATCACTCCTCTATAATAATTAAATTATAACGTACATACTTTTTTTTCGCAATTCTTTTGAAATTTTATTTACAAGAAAAAAACTTAGATTATCCTAAGCCTTAATTATTATTTATTATTTTAATATTGTCGTAATTATAAGTTAAACCACTTTCTTTAGCAACTTCTTGTATTTTATCTAAAGATGCTAATTCATTTATTTGCATACTTAAACTTTCATTTAAATTTTCTTGAGTAGAAATTTTATTTTTTAATTGTTCTACTTCAATATTTGATTCTGATAAGAGTGCTTTAGTAAATACGTTTGATATAGGAATTGCTACAACTAATAAAAATAATAATACATACAAAAATTTTTCTCCTTTTAAAATTTTATAATCTTTACTAATACTTTTCTTTTTCATAATTATATCCTTTCTATAACACGAAGCTTGGCACTTTTACTTCGAGAATTATTTTTTATTTCATCTTCACTTGCCTCTATAGGCTTTTTATTTATAATTTTAATTATTGGTTTGTATTCTTTAGGAATTTCTGGTAAGCCTTTAACTAAATCATCAACTTCACTATATTTTTTAAAAATTCTTTTTACTATTCTATCTTCTAAAGAATGGAATGTGATAACACATATTCTTCCTCCGCTTTTTAGAAGAGAAATTGCATCAGGCAATACCATTTCTAAAACGTTCAATTCGTTATTAACTTCAATTCTAATTGCTTGAAATATTTGTCTTTCGGGATGCTTTTGATTAAAGTATTTGGCTCCAACAGAATTTTTTATTATCGAAACTAATTCTTTAGTTGTTTCAATTTTTTTATTCTCTCGATATTTAACTATTTCATTTGCAATAGATTTACTTTTATCCTCTTCTCCATAAGAATAAAATATATTTATTAAATCTTCTTTAGTATAATCATTTACAACATCATAGGCGCTAAATTTTTGGTCTTTATTCATTCTCATGTCAAGTTTAGCTTCATGCATAAATGAAAATCCTCTTAAGGAGTCGTCTATTTGGGGACTAGATACACCTAGGTCAAATAAAATTCCATCAACTTTAATATCATTTAAAGTTTCTTTCAAGTTGGCAAAATTTGTATGAAATATTTTAAAATTCGTTCCTATTTTTTTTAATTCTTCATTAGAATAATTAATAGCTTCCAAGTCAGCATCAAAGGCATAAAGAAAACCTTTCTTGACTACATTTAATATTTCTTTACTATGGCCTGCATACCCTAAAGTTGCATCAACATAAATACCATCTTCTTTTAAATTTAAATTATTTATGCTTTCATTTTTCATTACACTATAATGTTTCATGAAATCACATCCATAAATAAATTTTCGGCGATATCTGACATCTTATCACTATTTTCTTTCATAAATTCTTCCCATGCTAATTTGTCCCATATTTCAACACGATCGTTAGCGCCGATTATGACACATTCTTTTGTTAAACCGGCATGACTAACTAATGGTGAGGTAAGACAAGTCCTTCCTTGACGATCGAACTCGCATTCAGCAGCTCCAGAAAAAAAGGTTCTTATAAATGTTCGGGCATCTTTTTTTGTAAAAGGTAGAGTTTTTAATTGATTTTCTAGTTTTTCCCATTCTTTCATGGGATAAACATATAAACATTTTTCAAAACCACGTGCTATTATAAAATGTTCCCCTAAGCCGTTCCGAAACTTAGAAGGTAGCACAAGTCTTGATTTATCATCAATATTGTGATGATATTCACCCATAAACATTTACAAGTCCCCCACTTTCTACCACATTATACCACTGCCTACCATTATATTACATTATTACTATAGAAAAGTAAATAGCTTAAATAAAATTTCTGGAAATTTTACATCAAAAAAGATAATAATTAAATTTTGAACAAAAAAAGTCACATTTCTGCGACTGATACTTAAAGTAAATTTTTCCGCTTTTTAGAGTATTACCAAACAAAAAAAAGCACAACTACTCTTTTGTACTTATTATTTTTTATTTAAAATTATTTTTCTTACATATTCATCTTCTGGAAGGATATCTTTATCTTGTAATAACGGCAATAGCTCTTTTTCACTAAGATATTTTTCGTCATAAGCATTATTTACAATTCTTCTATTTAAATACATTAAAGGATCCAACGTACAGAAATTATCAAAATATAAATATTGTTTGAAATAATTCTTTTTTCTCTCAATATTTAAAAATGAAAGATGAGAAACGTCTAAATAACTATAAGCCAGTAAATATTTTAGCCAATCATTTTGCATAGTATATTTTTCAAGTCGATAAATATCTTCATTTCTATTCTTTTTAGTATACTCAAAAAATCCTAATTTTTTTGCCATATCATAATTAAAAGAAAATAATACTATTTCTAAACCTGTTAAACTTTTTTTACAAAATGTCATAAATTTTTGATTTTCTAATTTTACACATGATAAATTAAAATAATAATTTATGTTATTTATAAATGTTTCCCAAGTTAATTCATAATAATCGCAAGTCGAGTAAATTTTAGGAGATGTCATTATTTTTCCTTTGCACTCTTGCTCTAATTTATCTTTTACTACTTCACTTGCAAATATTTCCTTAAAGTCTTGATGTTTAAATTTATCTATAATTGTTATCATATTTTCCCCTCAAAAAAAGAGCTATTACGCTCTACTTGAATACTTTCCGTCTTTAGTTGAGATAATAATTTTTTCTCCTGTTTCAATAAACAATGGAACTTTAACTTTATATCCAGTCTCTAAAGTTGCGTCTTTCATAGCGTTATTAGCAGTATTACCTTTTACTGCAGGTTCTGTTTCTACTACTTCAAATTCGATTTTTTCTGGTAAAGTTATACCAATAATTTCTCCTTCATAAAAATCAATTAATATTTCTAAATTTTCTTTTAAAAATTTAGTATCTTCTCCTAAAACACTTGATGCAATTTCAATTTGCTCATAAGTATTTGTATCCATAAATACAAAATTATCACCACTTGCATATAAATATTGCATTGGAGATTTTGTAACATGAGCACGATCAACTTTTGTTCCTGAATTAAATGATACTTCTGTGATAGATCCTGTTTTTAAATTTTTAAGTTTCATTTTAACAAAGGCAGCACCTTTACCTGGTTTTACATGTGAAAATTCTTGAATAACACAAGGTGCTCCATCTACCATTATAGTCATTCCATTTTTAATATCATTTACACTAACATTCATATTATATGCCTCCTATTATTTTCCTAATTTTGTTTCTTTAAATGTAGTTGTTTTATTACACTTAGGACAGAATTTTTTAAATTCAACTTTATCTGGTGTATTTTTTTTATTTTTAATACTAGGTCTTCTAGAGTATCCACATTCTGTACACTTAAGACCAAAAAATACACGATTTAAATTTTTTGCCATGTAAGATACCTCTCTTTCTTTTAAACTATATGTATTATATATTAAATTGTGTATATTTGCAAATAAATCATTTTTAAACTATGGCAATCGCATAAAAAATAAGTGTAAAAAAGTGATATAGTTATAGATTAAA
>CAOKUH010000117.1 GCA_948472605.1 uncultured Mycoplasmatota bacterium | reverse complement strand
TTTTCACTAAAAAATAACATGATATAATTAGGACATTTTCATAAAAAAGTCACAATGATATTTATCTTTAAAAATTTTTACTTGCTAAATTGTTAAAAATAAGGTAAAATACCACTTCGGGTGAGGGGTTATAATGTTAACTAATAGTCAAATTCAGTTAAAACAAAAATATAGTTATATTGAAATAAGTGATACTGATTTTTTAGTTATTTATGAATTAGCAAAAGAAGAAAAGGATTTTAAAACTTCTTTTCATAAATTAATGCTAGAATATATTAAACAAAATATGGATATTTTGGCTATAATAAAATATTTAAACAAACTAAAAATAAATAAAAATTTAAGTATTCAATTAATATTTAATCGTCTAAATTCTTTATTTAAACTTTTAGAACAATTAGAATATTCTTTAAGTGAAGAGGAAGTATTAATTTTATTAAAGCAGCCACTAATCAATAATGTATTAAAAAGATATTTTAAAACATCTTTAAATCATGAAATAGAAAATGATTATAATTTTATGAATTTATGTAATAAATATCAAGAACAAAGTGATGGCGAGTTTGATTTAAAGGAATATAGTTCTATATCTCTAGAAGATTTTGATAGTATCATGTGTGAACTTGAGAAATCTAAAATAAAAGATTCTGTAAAAATGTATTTGCTAGAAATAAAACAAAAACCATTACTATCATATGAAGAAGAAATAAAACTAGCATCTAAAATTTCTTTAGGAGATAAAGAGGCTAAAAAAAGATTTATCGAAAGCAATTTACGTTTAGTAGTAAGTATTGCTAAACGATATGTTAATAAAGGAATGGATTTTTTAGATATAATTCAAGAAGGGAATTTAGGGTTAATAAAAGCCATTGATATTTATGATTATAAAAAAGGCTTTAAATTTTCTACTTATGCTTATTTTTGGATTGTAAGATATATTCAACTTTCTTTTGCTAATCAAAAAAGAGCTATTCGTATTCCTATATCAAAAGTTGATAAAATTTTTAAAATGCAAAAAATTCGCGATAATTTCATAAAAAATTATGGATATATGCCTAGTATTTCCGAATTAGCTTATGAAATGGATTTATCTGAAGATGAGGTAAATAAGCTAATTTTATGTTCTAAAGATATCGAATCATTAGATGAAACTTTAGATGATGATAGCAATACAACATTAAAAGATTTAATTGTAGATGAAACAACGGATATTGAAGAGATAACTTTAATAAATTCATCTTATGCCAAAATAAATGAAGCTTTAAAAATTTTAAAACCAAGGGAAAAAGATATAATAATAAGACGTTTTGGACTTGATAATGGCGGTAAAAAAAGAACTTTAAAGCAAGTATCAAAACAATTTAATATCAGTAGTGAAAGAATACGTCAATTAGAAGAAAGATCATTAAAATATGTAAAAATGTATCTAGAAAATAAGCCAGCTAAAGAGTCTTTAAAACAACTAAAAATTAATTTGATAGCAGAAAAACTATTTAACGAATTATATAAAATATATCATATTGTATTAAGTAAAGAAGTATTAAATAAAATTATTTACTTTACTATAGAAAATAATAAATTAAAAGAAGAGGAATATTTAACTTTAGCAGAAAATAATATTTTATTATATTTAATTAACTTTTATAAAAATATAGAAGACTTAGATACAAAAGAATTACTTTATGTAAATATCAAAAAAATCTTTATAAGAAAAATAAAAGCTAAAAATCCAACATATTCTTATCAAAAAATTAACAATTTAATTGATAACATTTTTAATGATTATGAATGCAATAAAGAACCCTTACAAGAATTATCTTTAATTTGTTAAATATATAAATTATAATTGATAACCAATAACAATAATTAAGAACTCAAGGAATATGATGTTAACAAAAAAACCAATAATACTTCCTTTTAAATTGCTTTTTTTCCAATCTTTTTCCTCTAGTGAAAAACAATAATCAGCCAAATAAGCATTAAATGAATTTTTAAATTTAATCATATAAATATAGCACTCATTTTTATCTTTTAATTTTTCATAATTTCTTTTACTAATAGTTTGCATAATTGTTTTGCCTTTAAAATTAACATAAATAAGATATAAAGGCTTTAAAGATCTTCTCGGATGTATTATATTTAATTTATAACTTACTTTTATTTTCCCTAAATCTTCGTAATTTAAATTTAATTTATATAATATAAAAACTAAAATAGCGTTAATTAAAACATTTAAAACTGAAAATTTTATAATCCATGTCATACACTATCTCCTTTTTTATAAGTATAGCATAGGAAAATAAACGTTTGCTATTTTTTTTTAATGATTATAAAATTATAAAAGAAAGGATTGTTATTTGTGGAAAAAGAAAGCTTATTGTTAAATATAGAAAAATTGCATACTACCAAAATGGGTATTGATAGAATAAAAAAGAATTTAAATTTAGAAACCAATGATGTTGTTTCTTATTGTCTTAGCAAAATAAAAGATAATAATTCATTAATATATAAAAAAGGGAAAAATTTTTATTGTGAAATTGATGATATTAAAATAACAATAAATTCTTTTAGTTTTACGATTATAACAGCTCATAAAAAGTAGAAATTATAAAACGCAACTAAAAGTTGATATTTTATTTTGTTAGTTTTTATTATAATTATATTAGAAAAGGAGGGAAGTCTAATGAAATTTGGAGATAATTTAAGAAGTTTAAGAAAAAGAAGAAACATGTCGCAAGAAGATTTAGCTTCAAAAATAAATGTTTCAAGACAAAGTGTCAGTAAATGGGAAACAGGACTATGACCTTACAAATGACACAAAATAAAAAAATACAAGATTTGCTTTATTTTAAAGGGAAAATTGAAGAAACAAACATAATTGTAAAACGCGAAGAAAAAGCAAAAACTGATTATAATTTAAGTATTATGGTATCAATAAACATATAAAATAAGAAAAATGTCCTCTAATTGATACATATACTTAATAAAATACAAATAAAGTAAAAACTTATAAAAAATCGGTTATGAAATTAACAAAGGTATGTGAAAAATCATATCTTTTTATTTTGTGTAAAGAAAGTGAGGTAGATATATGAATTTAAACTATGGAATATTTAGAAGTCAACCAATAAATACAATAAATGATTTAGCACAAATCGGATCGCATAACAAACGAGAGAAAAAAGCCTATAAAAGTAACTCTAATATCAAATTAGAATTAACTAAAAATAATATAGAATTAGTACCCTTAGCAGAGAAATATGTTAAGGGTTTTAAAATGCTTGTAAAAGATTATGAAAAAGAACACAACGAAAGAATGAAAACTGAACGAGATGATAGAAAACGAACCTTTAATGAAATGTTAAATAAATCAAAAAGTGTAGTTGCAGATGAACTTATGTTTACAGCAACCCATAAATTTTTTAATAATATGAGTAACAAAGAAATAATGAAATGGGCAGATACTTGTATGGACTTTGTTTATAACGATTTAGGTTATACCAAAGAACAGATTTTACACGCAACAATTCATTTAGATGAATTAACACCACATATTCATTGTGTTGTAGTACCACTTGTTAAAAAGTTAGATAAGAGAACCAATACAGAAAGATTTACAATTTCTAAAAAACAATATATTAAAGATAATATTCATTTATCAGAACTACAAGATGTCTATAATTTAAGACTAAGAGAAGCAGGTTTTGATTTAGAACGAGGTATCAAAAATAGTGATAGAAACTTGCTAATAAAAATCAAGTCTTTTTTGATAAAAATTTCAAAAAATT
>CAOKUH010000116.1 GCA_948472605.1 uncultured Mycoplasmatota bacterium | reverse complement strand
TTAGCACTTATTCCATCGTCTTTGTACAACTTATAGATTTCATAGCCTTTATATTCACACATAGCCCTTAATCTTTTTTCTTGCTCTGGTAAACTAAATCCTTCTCTTTTTTGATCTTCTGTTGAAACTCGTACATACAAGCCTGCTATTTTTTTATCATTCATATTATCAACCCTTTCTAAAATTTTCTCGTCAGTTACTTATTATAGATATTTTTCTAATATATGGAATGTATAAAAATATGTCAAAAATATGTTCAAAATCTGCATATTGTATGTTAAAGAAGTTGATTTTTAAAATGATTATTTTAATGTTTTGATAAATGATTCTAAATCTTTTAATTCTATTTTCTTATTCAAACTTTCTACATACAATTCTTTAGAATAATTAAATGTTAGTAGGGTAACACCTTTAATAATTATTCTATGGGGTTCAATATAAGAGATGTTTGTTAAATCTACATTTCTTATACTGCCATTTTTAAATTCTGGAGTAGTATTACAAAAATCACATATAAATTCGATTTTCTTTTTTAACTCTAAATCAAATTTTAGTGGTTTGGTTATTATTTCAAGCATATCAAACATATCCTTTCTTTAAACGCAAAAAAATCAACTTCACTCACGAAAGTTGATTCTATTTCAAATTCAAACCTTAAAAGTTCGAATGTATTCGCTACTGGTGCCTCTAGTCGGACTCGGACCGACACAGTATTGCTACTACTGGATTTTGAGTCCAGCGCGTCTACCAATTTCACCATAGAGGCATAAATAAATTATAGCATATTTTCTAAATTTGTAAATTACTTTAATTTAATCCCAAATATAGAAGCTAACTCTACCATTTGATTATAACTTAATATTGCTCCTTTTAAACCCTTATAATCTATTAATATATTCTCTATATTAGAATTAGATAGATCTCTACCATTTAATGAAACTAAATTAAATTCAGCACTTTTTAAATTTACATTATCAAAACTCATATTATTTGGTTTAAAATCTAGAAATCTTGCCTCACTTAAATCACTTTCACAAAAAGATAAATCATATATCTTAGAATAACTAATTGACATATATTTGCCTAATGTATTAGAAACTTTACAATTTTTAATCGTTGAATCCGCAAAATTTGCTCCGACCATTTTACACTCATCAAAAGTACAATTATGTAAACCACAATTTAAAAAATTTACATTAGATAAATCTACATGAGAAAAAGCAACATAATTAAATACTACATTATTAAACTCTATATTTATTAAAGAAGAACTATTTATTTTTACACTTCCAATAGTTTTATTAACAATCTTCAAATCACAAATAGACAATTTGTCAAATTCTTCATTATTAACATCAACATCATTTGTTAAAAAATCATTCATTACTTTCTTCCTCTTCTTTATATATAGAAGTAAATAAATCAGTTTCTTTGTTATCTCCATCACTATACTTAGACATATCTATACTAGGCAAATCTGAAATAGTTGCTAATCCAAAATAATCCAAAAAATCACTAGTAGTTTTATACAAATTTGGTCTACCTGGCATGGTACTTTTACCAGCTTCCTTAAGTAATCCTTTAGCTACTAACCTTCTAATCATATGACTAGAAGAAACACCTCTTATTTCATCAACTTCAATTCTAGTAATAGGTTGATTATAAGCAACAATCGCCAGTACTTCTAAAGCCGCTTCGCTTAATAAATTATTATCAGGATTTTCCACTAACTTTTTATAATAATCTTTGTGTTCTTTTTTCGTAGTTAATTTAAAAGCATCTCCTAAATAACTAATTCTTATTCCTCTATTTTCTGTTTCATAAGTGCTTCTTAATTCTTTAAGTAAATCCTTAGCTTCATCTATTGATATGTTCATTATTTCACATATTTTTTTTAAAGTTACCCCTTCATCTCCAACAACAAATAAAATACCTTCTAAAACACCCAATAAATTCACAATTTCACCTACTCTCAACAACAATATTATCAAAGTTTTTTTCTTGATAGATATTTATTTCATCGTTTTTATTCATTTGTAATATAGCTAAAAAAGTCACAACTAAATATTCTTTATTAATTTCTTCAAACAAATCTAAAAAATCCATTTTTTTATTAATTTTCAATTTATCTTTTATAGTAGTAATACGTTCTTCCACGCTTAATTCTCTTTTTGTAATCTTAGTATGAATTGGCTTTTGATAATTTAGTCTTTCTTGATAAGCAAGTAATGCATTAACTAAATCATCAATAGTTACACTACCATCATTACTTATTGTTTGATTTGTATATTCTTTTAAAGAAACTGGTTCTTTAGTATAAAAATCATTTCTATTTTCTTCTAATTCTTTAAAAATTTCTGTCATATTTTTATATTTTTCATATTCTATAATTTTGGCTTTTAACTCATCTTCACTATTTATTTCAAACTCATTTTCAGATTCTTCTATTTCCTCTGTTGAACCAATTAACATTTTACTCTTTAAATGAACTAAAGATGCAGCCATAACTAAAAATTCACTAGCTATATCAATATTTAAATCTTGCATTTTATTAATATAATTTAAATATTCTTCTATTATTACACTCGTATCTATAGTATAAATATCCATTTCAGTTTTACGAACTAAATGTAATAATAAATCAAGTGGCCCATGAAAGTCATTTATATCAATTAAGTAATCCATTTATTTAAGCTCCTTTTATTTACAACTAAAACCTCTTGCTTCCATTTCAAACTTTACAATCTTGGCCTCAGTTTGATAATTATAATAATAAATATTATTTAAGTTATTATTAACATTTTCTAAATCCATAACAATATTAGCTACAAAACTATTTCCGGTATCAACAAACATCGCTGTTATTCCCTCAATATTATTTAAATTATCAACATTAGATTTCCAAATACTATAAACATTTTGATAATTTATATTTTCATTAGCATATTTAAAATTATCAGTTATAGATAACAATCTATTATTTAAAAATTTATATGTTAATATCTCATCTTTGTTAGTACATGTAAGAAGTTCATCTCCACTATCATTTTTTTCTAGAACAATACTAGGATAATCTGCAATATCTTTTTTTACAAAAGTAATTTTTTTTATATTACTTGCCGTATCATCTAAAAGCTCATATTTAAATTCATAAAAAGCATCTTTTAAAACAACAATATTATTAAGAATTATTCTTTCTAATAACATATTATCTTTATTATAAACTTCTAAAAAATAATTATCTTTGCCTAAATTAAACTTATTATTACTATTATTTATAATGTTAAATGAAAGTATCTTTCCACTAACATTAAAATTATCAACAACAATATTTTCTTCTAAATTAACTTTTAAAGATTCACTAAGTTCATAATATTCATTATTTTTATTTTCAGGATTTTCTTCTTTATCTTCGTTTGAATTTGGACCTTTATTCACACTAGAATTTGGTAATTCACCTTTATCATTTATTAAATTAACTATATTTGGTAAAAAGAAAATAAAGATTAATAATATTCCTACAATTACAAAAATAAAAATTGGATTTTGATTTTCTGGTACAATTTCTCCTATTTTAGTTATAGATAATTCTTCATCATTAATTTTTAAATTAGTATAATTAAATTTATTTTTTTTATTCTTTGCCATAATTTATCCCTTCATTCTTACGTAGTTAATTATATCATGATAAATAATATTTTAACAATATTTTCTATTATGATTATGAAAAAAGGTAAGTTAATAAAACTTACCTCAGATTGTTGACAAAGTGATATATTGAAAAAGAGTATATCGCTTTTTGTTT
>CAOKUH010000115.1 GCA_948472605.1 uncultured Mycoplasmatota bacterium | reverse complement strand
AACAAAGGCTTAGGAAGATTTTACTTTCTTAAAAGTGTTTAAGT
Organism: uncultured Mycoplasmatota bacterium; assembly: GCA_948472605.1. GTDB lineage: Bacteria > Bacillota_I > Bacilli_A > RF39 > UBA660 > MGBC108787. The sequence goes on along the minus strand of CAOKUH010000115.1, from coordinate 3,882 downwards.
TGAGATCATACCCATGTATTTATTTACAAGCCATTTTGCAAGTAGTACAAATAACTTACTTGTAAATAAGATATTTAAGCACAAAAAAACTTTAACAAAAATCTATTAAAGTTTTTTAGCTTTAGTCTTAAAACATTTTATCAATATTTTTAGGAACTTTATCACTAATAATAGTATTTATAATTTTATCTTCCTGTTCTTTTGAAACATTTTTTCCTGTCATTAAACTTAATGTTGAAATAACTTCTCTTAAAGTATTTTCATCTTTCATATTTCCATCTTGAAGTTTTTTAGCAAGTCCTATAATTGTATCTTTATTTACTTTAGTTTTCTTCTCCACTTTATTAAAAAATTCATCTTTAAATTCCATTACGTATCACCTAGTTTAATATATGATAAAAATCTATTTTTGGTTATTATTTTTATATTCGTCATAAAAAATATCGTCAGGCTTTAAATCAAATATTTCTGCTATACTTTTTGCCATCTCATAAGATAATCTTCTATTTTTGTGCTCTATTTGCCAATAGTAGGATTTACTAATACTTAGTTTTTCAGCCATTTCTTCATAACTTAAACCTTTCTCTTCTCTTAATTTCTTCAAATACGTAATACTATCCATTCTTATATCCTCCAAAAGTTACTTTATAATACATTAAATCAAATGGATTGTCAATTTTGTGCAGCCATCGTATGGTGGACTTAAGCTATTTAAAACTCTATATTATTATAAAGGAGTAGTAAAATGAGCAGTAAAATGAAAATACAAAAAATTGTTGGTAATAACTTAAAGTATTATCGATATCAATCTGGTTTATCACAAGAAAAATTTTATACTCAATTTGGTTTAAATTATCGTTATCTTGCAAGTGTTGAACGTGGTGAAGTGAATGTTTCTATTGAGTTTTTAAATAAACTTGCCAAATTGATAAAAGTTGATATTTGTGATTTTTTTAATCAAGATGAATCAAGGTTTGTTAAAAAACCGAGAATTGATTCTAAATAAAAAGAAGTTTGATTTACTTAAATCTTACTTCTTTTTATTATTATCAAAATTATTGTTTGGGTTATTTTCATTTCAGATTCCACTATCATAAATTTCTTTTAAAATAATCTTTTATAATTATTCTCTTTAAAAGAAGCGCCGCAGATAACTCAATATTTAATGCCATAAATAATTAATCTCCATTTTTATTTTTAAATTTCAAAATAATAGGTGTTCCACTTAAATCAAAGTTTTCTCTGATTCTATTTTCCAAATATCGTTCATAACTAAAATGAACTAAACCTTTATTATTAACTTGAAAAGTAAATTTAGGAGGTTTATTATCAGTTTGATTAACAAAGTATATTTTTAAACGTTTTCCTTTATAAGAAGGCGGCTCATGCATAGTTACTGCTTCTACTATAACGTTATTTAAATCACTTGTTTTTATTTCTTTTTTATTATTTTCATAAGATGAAATTATAGCTGGCATAAGTGTATGAATTCTTTTTTTTGTTTTAGCTGATAAAAATACCACATTCGCATAATTGGCAAATACAAAATGTGATTCTAGATTTTTTTTCCATGTTTTTATTTCTTTATCAGGATTTTCTATTGTGTCCCATTTATTAACTGCAATAACAATACCTTTACCTGCTTCAATAGCATAAGATAAAATATGTTTATCATGTTCAATAATTCCTTCTTCAGCATTAACTACTAAAACACAAACATCACTATTATCTATAGCTTTTAAACTACGCATTAGACTATATTTTTCAATATTTTCATAAATTCGACCTTTTTTACGCATTCCCGCTGTGTCAATAGCTACATATTCTTCGCCTTGATACATAAATGGAGTATCAGTTGCATCACGAGTTGTTCCAGCAATATCGCTAACTATTACTCTCGTCTCATTTAGTAAGGCGTTAATTAAACTACTTTTTCCAACATTAGGCCTACCAATTAGACAAAATTTCAAACGATTATCATTGTCTAAAATATTATCACCAATATCTTTACATATTTCATCTAATAATTCTGTAAATCCTAAATTATGTGATGCACTTATAGGTAAAACAACAGGAAAACCTAATTCATAAAAATTATATATTAAATCTAGTCTGTCTTTATTATCAATTTTATTAACAGCAACTATAACACGTTTTTTACTTTTCATTAAAATATCTCGAATTTTTAAGTCACTGCTGCTTATATCTTCTTTTCCATCAACGACAAAAACAATTACATCTGACTCATCTATAGCAAGATTTGCTTGCATAATTATATCTTTATTCCAATTGTCATCTCCATCTTCAATTCCTCCAGTATCTATAAGTAAAAAAGTTTTATCTTTATAGATAACATCACCATAAATACGATCTCTTGTAACTCCTGGAGTATCTAAAACAATAGATTTGTTTTCTTTTATTAAACGATTAAAAATTGTTGATTTCCCAACATTTGGCTTTCCAATCAAACAAACAGTCTTTTTCACAAAATCACCCCTTTTTTGATTATGCGCTATAATAGCATATTTTTTTATTTTCCACAAGTATTCTTTATAGTATCATTGAATGAAACATAAACACGATTATATTTTACATAAACAGTCAAAGTCATATCATCCATTTTAGAATCATCTCTAGGATCTACTATATAAGGACTTGTTTCATTATCTTTTTTTAAATCTCCTGAATTTATTAAATCAAGAACTTTAATAGTTTTGCTTTTATATGTTCCCGAAGATGTAGTAAAATTAGCTGTAAAGCTTTCTTTTCTATCCTCACCATATAATTTTGCTGCTGTTTCAATTAAATCTATTTTTGAACAATACATATTTACTTTCAATTTATTAGATATTTTAATAGCTCCTGGTACCGCTATAGATACTAAAAGCGCTAAAACTACGATAACAGCTAATAGTTCAACTAATGTAAAACCTTTATTATTTTTCATATACCTCACCTATTATTAGTATAACACGAATTATTTAAATAAAATCTAATTATTATTTTTTTTATGTCAAATAAATGCAACAAATAAAATTAAGAATATTTAAAAGTTATATAGCCAAAACAATACGAAAAGCCATACCTGTTCCTATACCACCCATGTATAAACTAAAGGCGTATACTCCTGATGATATCCCAGCATTCCAATGGCCTCCACGACGAACCCATGGACTAGATGAAGTAAGCATTTGAGCCATATTATAATACCAACTTGATTTATGTCTAGAAACATTATCTGGATCTTTAAAATCTTGGAATGGTCCAAACTCTACTGTTCCATCTCCTAATATTCGATATTGATAATCTGTTTCACTTGATGATGCTCCATATACATCATAATATTTACTATTTATATTTGTATCTGTTATTCCTGCACTTCCACTTGTTATACTACTTCTTACTCCCATTACATATTCCCAAGCTCCACCTGACATATCATAGACTCCACTATAATTTCCTGTGGTACTTGCGACATTACTATTTGGGTTTAAATAATTGATTGTATATGCTCCATCTATTCTTGGGGCTGTACTTTCATTTCGATTTCCTGCTATACTTGTTGCACTAGTATTATTTCCTAATGTTGGTTCTTCTACCCCAGCATATCCTGTTATATATGCTCTATTGTTATTAAATCTTACACTTGCACTACTTCCATATACACTATGTTGCAAGTATGCTACTGCTCCCCACTCAGTATTCTTCATCATATGACTATCTAATTCTCTTTTATAATTGTAACTTGCATTAAATGCATTTCCTATTGTTATATTTCTCCAACTATAGACATTCGGTTTGATTTGAATTTTTGTTGAATCTGAACTATTTACTTGAGCAGAGGCTGTACTTGTTGCTCCTTTATATCCAGTCTCAAATTTA
>CAOKUH010000114.1 GCA_948472605.1 uncultured Mycoplasmatota bacterium | reverse complement strand
AACCATTTTATAATGGTTTGTGAGATTTTTGAGTTTCAAAAGTGTTTAAGTTCCGGAAAAAAGAACCAAATCCTACTACTAATGCAAAAACAACAATACTTAAAATTTTTTTATTCATATAATCACCATCGCCTATAATTATTTTATATTCAAAAACAATAAAATTATAATAGAAAAGTGCAATTTTAACAACTTTATTTTTATAAATATTTATGTTATCATTATAAAAGAATAGGGTGATAGCGTGTTTGGAAAAATATTAAAGATAGATGATAAATTAATTCAAGTAGAAAATGTTAGTAAAACAATTCAAGCTAACATAATTAATTTTCATGTAATTTTTGAAGAAAAAGAAAATCCAACTTCAAAAATTGTTGGAGAAATATTAGGAATGAATGATGAAATAATTAACATTTTGTTAATTGGAGAAATAAAAGGGAATTTTTTTAATTCAGGTATTGTTAGATATCCTAGTATGAAAAGTATTTGTAGAATAGTTTATAAACAAGAATTAGAGCTTATTTTAGGTGATCAAGATTTTAATTCATCAGGTAGTATTTTAATTGGATCTTCTGCTTTATATGAAGGTTATAATGTTACAGCCAAAATAAATGAGATTTTAACTCAACATTTAGCTATTATAGGAAATTCAGGTTGTGGTAAATCTTGTGGAGTTGCAAGTTTAATACAAAATTTATTTTATTATAATATTAAAATGCCATTAAATGCTCATATGGTTATATTTGATGTTTATGGAGAATATCATTCTTCTTTAACAAAAATAAATGAATTATCAGGAATAAATGTTAAATATTATACAACAAGAACGGATGTAGATGAAGTTGCATCAGAAATTGTAAGTATTCCAGCTTATTTTTTAGAAGTGGATGATTTAGCACTTTTATTAAATGTTAATGATCACACTTTATTGCCTATTTTAGAAAAAACTTTACAATATGTGGCAATATTTAAGGGAGCAGGAGACAATGCTACAAAATATAAAAACTCAATTATAGCAAAAAGTTTATTAGATATAATTGGGAGTGGTAAATCTTCTACTCAATTAGGAGATCAAATAATATCTACATTAAATAAATTTAATACTCCAGAACTTAATTTAGAAAGTGGTATTGTTCAGCCTGGTTATACAAGAACGTTAAAACAATGTTTAAATATAGATGCTAATGGTAAAATGGGAGCATTACAATTTATTATAGAATTTTTAAATGGTTTTGTTATAAATGATGTTTTTGATGTAAATTATGATAATTTAATCTATAATTTAGATGATTTAAATAATGCTTTAGAATTTGCATTAATGAGTGAAGGGATGCTTAATAATTCAGTTTTATTTGAAAAAGCAAATGATTTACGAGTAAGAATGAATGCTATTTTAAATAGTAATCAAAGAAAATATTTTGAATATAGTGGTTCTTATATAGAAAAAGAACAATTTGTTAAAAGTATGTTTTTAACAGCTAATAATGAAATGGCTCAACTTCTTAATATGAACTTTAACTATGTTGATGAAAGATTTGCTAAAATTTTAACTAAACTTTATATGAAATTATTCTTTAATTTTGCAACTTCTTTAACTGATAGAGCAAGTTTTCCAATTCATATTATTTTAGAAGAGGCGCATCGTTATGTTCAAAATGATAATGATATAAATGTTATAGGATATAATATATTTGATCGTATTACTAAAGAAGGAAGAAAGTATGGAATTATAATGTGTTTTATTACCCAAAGACCTAGTGAGCTATCAACTACTTGTTTATCCCAATGTTCTAATTTTGTCATATTTAGATTATTCCATCCAGAAGATTTAAAAATAGTTGTTTCAATGTCAAGCAATTTAACTACACAGGAAATAGAGAAAATAAAGACTTTAAGACCAGGTTCTGCTTTAGTATTTGGAAGTGCATTTAGAGTGCCTTTAATGACTAGACTTAATTTACCAGATCCATTACCAAAAAGTACAAATGTTAATTTAGAAAATATTTGGTATGAGTAAAGATTGAATTAAAATAAATTGATTGATATAATTCATTTATGATAGAGAGAAAAATATAAATGGAAAATAAATTGGAAGAATTTACAAAGAATAAGAAACAAAAAAGAATAGTTATTGTTTCAGTTGTGGGCTTAATATTATTAATAGGAGCTATAGTCTTTTATCGAACATTTGCTTTATATGAAGAAAGATTAGAACTTAATTTATTACAAGGAAAAGTACCAGAATATACAAGTGGTGATGTTAAAATAGCTGCTATTATTGATGGTAATCTTTCGAGTACAATACCAGGTAAAGAAGATGGATATGCCTTTGAAAGTGCTACTTGCGATAATGGAGCTACTGCTAGATGGGATGATACTAATTGGGAAGTTATAATTGGCGGCTTAAGTAAGACTAAAACTAATTGTACATTGAATTTTGTCACAAAAAAACATTAGATAATGCCTTAGCAAATTGTAATAATACTGCTACTATATGTTTAGTTGAAAATAGTGATATAGAACCAAATGTTCTTGCTTATGATGGAACAGCTGATAATAATTTAAGATATGTTGGAGCTAATCCAAATAACTATGTTTCATTTAAGGGTGAGTTGTGGCGAATCATAGGAGTTATGAACAATATCACGGATAGTAATGGAAACGTAGAAAGTCATATAAAAATAATTAGAAATGATCCAATTGGAGATTATTCTTATGATAATAAAGCTAATGGTACAGGTTCATCAAATAATGATAACGGAAGTAGTTATTGGTGGGATAGTGCGCTTAAAGTAGTTTTAAATGGTGTATATTATAATAGAAGTTCGGGAAATTGTCCTAATGGAGCAAAAGGGGCAACTAAAGTATGTAATTTTACTAACATAGGACTTACAGCAGATTCAAGAAATATGATTGATTCAGTTGTTTGGAATATAGGTTCTGTATATTTAGATTATTCTGTAAAAGATGCATACACTGCAGAAAGGGGTAATAGAGTGTATAGTAATTATGGTAATAGAGAAGCTACATGGACGGGATATGTAGGATTGCCATATGTAACTGGTGCAGGATACTCAGTTTTAGGATTTAGTGATACTTTTTGCGATAAACTTACATCAGATAGAGAAAAATGCCTTTCAAATAGTTGATTTTATAAATCTTATATTTATTATACACTAGATTCATATTCAGGTTATTCATATTATGTTGGTACAATTGAACCAGATGGAGCTCTTACTACTAGTAGAAGATATGCCAGTAATGTTTATTCAGTTCATCCAGCAGTATACTTAAATTCTAATATAAAAATAACAGGTGGAGAAGGTAGTCAAGAAAACCCTTATACTTTAGCCTTATAATTTATTTGATAATATTTAATTATGAAAACAGGTTTGATTATTATAATAGATTTCCTGTTTTTTTATTTATTAGAGTATCTTAATTTTATCTCGGAAATTATGTAAGTGAATTTCTTAATAAAGAATATTTTCAAGATGTTAGCAATGGAATATATCAAAAAGTAATTGAGACATTAGATTTATGAAAGAATCTTATTACTATCATGATGAAGTTGCTTTGTTTGTAGCGTCATTAAAAATGAGAAATAATTTAGAATAAAAGAAGAGAAGCTAATTGAAAGTTTAGAAAATTAACGGGAAAAAACAAAAGAAGAATTATTAAGTGATCAAACCAATTTATCATTTTATGATTATACTTATTTTCCTGGTGAAGGAGATCCTAATTATTTGAAAAATGTCTTGCAATTTATAGATGATTATGGAGAAGAAATTATTTTTAAACAATTAGAAAATGGACAAATAGTTGAAGAAAAAATTAAAGTGTTTAGTAGTAAAAAAGCTTTATAAAAATATAACTTTTTAAACAATAAGCCAAGTTTTTTAGATAAAAATTTTCTTGTATTTTAATTATAATTTTTATATAATAATATTTAGAAAAATCTTTACTTTTGCAACAAAAACGAGCAAACCCTTATTGTATCTAGGTTAGCTCG
>CAOKUH010000113.1 GCA_948472605.1 uncultured Mycoplasmatota bacterium | reverse complement strand
TGATATTTATCGCTAAAATTAAGATATAGTTAAAAAATACCGAAACTCAAAATTTAACAATTATTAAAGTGACAAATTTAACAATTATTAAAGTGACAAATTGACATTTTTTTATAAATTTGATAGAGTAGTTAAATGATTTAGGGGTGTTTGTATGTTAAATGGCGAACAAATGGAAAACATTCAAATTATATATGAAGATGTTATAAGTGCTTTTAATAATGTATTAATTGGACATGATGAAATAAAAGAAGCTGTTACTGCTTCATTATTGTGTGCTAGAGATAGTAAAATGTTATTTATGGGAAATACAGGATTTGGTAAATCTACTTTAGCTAGATATTTGAGTAGTAGTTTTAATACGCAAAAGATTAGTATAACTACTGATACTCTTCCTTCTGAAGTTAAAAATATGTTAAAAAATAATGGGAATTTACAAGCTATTTGGATTGAAGAGTTTAATAGAATGAAGCAAGATGTTCAAAATATATTTATAGATTTATTTGAGGGTAAAGTAATTAACTTTGATGGTAAAGATATTAATTTTGATGATTTTTATGTATTTGCTACCCAAAATAATACAGATATATCTGGGATTTTTAATGTTCCACAGGCTGTCTATGATCGAATAGATATGTGTTTTTATTTTGATAGAATGACTAAAGATGAAGAAAGAGATTTGTTATTTGGCAATTTTACTCCAAGTAATAAATTTAATATACCTTTATCTAATTTAGAATATGTCCAAAATATTATTAATAATTTTCCTTATACTGAAAAGGATATGGATATTTTTATGGATGCTGTTGAAATTATAAAAAGTATTGAATTAGATTCTCAATATTTATTTGCTGGATCTAATATTCGAGCTGATTTATATCTAAAAAAATTAGTTGCTTTAGAAGCTATTATTAAAAATAGAACTACCATAATACCAAGTGATATAGCGAAATATATAAAATATGTTTATATGCATAGAATTGATCAAAGAATTTCTGAAATTGGTGATCAAATAGTAATTGATGTTTTATCTGAAGCGGAAGATAAAATATTAGATCTTAAAAGAAGTTTGGGGAGAAAATGAAAAGAGAACCCATTGAAGAAGCTTTAAGAACAATAAAGAAAAAAGGCGATATTTTAGATGTAATAGCTAAAAGAAAAAACAAATATTTAAAAAGAAAATTTTTTTTAAATATTAGTATTTTGGTTTTGTCTCGTATTGGATATGGTTTAGTCTATTTTGCTAGAAAGTATAAGTCTATGATGGCACCTTTAGTAAAAGTCAAAAAAGCTGAAGAAATAATTAGAAATCATTTTGGTTTTCCTGTTGATATTGTTCGTTCAAAGATTAAATTTGATTATGGTTTTGATGAATTTATTAATAATACTTTTTCAAACTATTATTTGTCTATCTTATATGAAAATGAAGAGGTTAATAGAGAGACTTATATAAATCATTTGAAGAAAATTAGTGAATTTATTAATCAATATAAGCTTAAATCGGCGGTCCTCTATTTAGATGACTTATTAAAGATAAATCCAAATATTAAAAGTTGTAAAATTGATGAAGATTTTGATGGGTTTCATATTGATATAGATTTAAAAGATGCTGAATATATTTTTCGATATACTACATTAAAAAATTTATTAGGGATCATAAACTTAGAAGATGAATTAGGAATCATAAACTTAAAAGATGAAACGACAAATAATCCTGACGATATAAATGATATGATTCTTACTAAATTAAATAAAAATGTAATAGTGTTGGATTATGAGGAGTTATTATTACTGATTTCGTATTTAAATGATTTTAATTTTGATAAAAATTTTTTAATTCAAATTAGTAATAATGTACAAGATTATGTAGTCAAAAAGGCTATAGGGGATTTTACCAAAGATAATGATTTAAGAAAATTGAAAAATTTAGTTAAATCTAGGCTAACCTTAAATATTAATAGTAATAATAGTTATAAAGATAAGCTTTATGGCAAAGTAATAAAAAATGCAGAAATTTATGATAAATATTTAAAATTGACAATCAAAAATGCTCAAGGAGAGTTAATTAAAAGAGAAGTAATAACCCTTTATAATTATTTGGAAGTTTATAATTTTGAAAATATATTAAAAAAATTAGAGACTAAACAAGATAATAAAGAATTATTAAATATAGCAGCTATATACTTGTATTTGATCGATAGTAAAAATATTGACTATAAAAATACATCTGATTATAAAAGTATTTATGATTATTATTTTGAAGCTTATAAATTAAAAAAAGCCAAGAAAATAAATAATATTGCAGGTTTATATTGTCATTTTTCAAAATTCTTAAATCTATTGACTTTAGGAATTGTTGAAGTAATAGCATTTCTTTTTGTTTATAGTTTAATTAGTTTTACAATTGACAAATCACCTATAAAAAAACTTTTTATTACAGATGAACATTCTAATACTAAAGAAGAAGTTGATGAATTTGTAAAGAATATTTTAACGGATTCATTAGATTTTGAAATTTCTTTATTAAAATCAACTTTTAGAGGCATAGAAAATGGCTGTGATAAATTAGCAGAGTATTTAGGCTTAGATGGAATATTTGATGAAGATGAAAAAACAAATTCTTTAGATAATCAAAATGAAGATAATTGGTTTTTTTCTAACACATTCTATACTGGTGATGATGATGCTAAAAATAAGTCTCCCTTTGCTATTGCATATGTAACTGAATTAGAAGATAATATCACATTACCAAATTATTATGCTACATCATGGGCTGTAGATTTTAATTATTTGGAAGATGAAGGCAAGATAGAAATTCTTAAAAGCGGAAAATGCATGTTTAGTATTAAATTAGAAGATGTTAAACCTTTGTTTCAAATAAGTCATGAATTGCCAAAAGATTATTTGGATTTTGTTTTAATTGTTGATGCAGATTTTTGTAATACTTTTTATCCAGTTGGAGATAATTATGTTTTAAATGAATTTAAAATTGTTGATCAAATAGATGATACAAGAGTATTTACCTGGGATTTAGAACGTGCAAAAGAAAGTGGTCTTTTAACGGATAATGAAAAAGAATTACTTAAAAATATGGAGTATCCAGAAATTATTTATACTTATGGAATAAGTAAAGAGTCAAAAAATAGTTTTGTTTCATCTTTTTATAAATTAATCTATACAAATTTACCCATAGATAGTGTAAAAGCGGCGATTAGTAGAGGATTAGGCTTAGATAGCAATGCTACTAATGAAGAAATGTTTAGTGCAATAAAAAATAAATATTATTCAACAACCCCTATTAAAGATGCTGGCTTAAATAAAAAAATAAAAAAATTAAATGAACTTGAATATTATGAGACTATTGCTTCCTTAGATTCTTTAATATGTAATTTAGCTGCTAATTTAGCAGTAATGATAGATGATGAATTATATTATGTTACAGGATATTTAAGCCAGGATGGTATTATTTATCCTAAAGATTCTCATGCATGGGCAATGGATGCTGATGGAAATATTATTGATTTAACTCCTAGTGAATTATCTGAAAATAAAAAAGTAGAAGATTATATTTTAAATTTATTTGAATTTTTTGGAGAAAAAAAATTTTTAGTTATACTTCCAATGCTTTTAGGATTATTAGCTAAAATTTTAACTCGAGATAAGATAGTTTTTCTTATTAATATGAAAAAGGCAGAATTTTTGTTGAAGAATAATAAATTAAATGAAAGATATGCTTTATTGTTTGATATTTTATATGGAGGAATAAACCTTGTGGGAGAAAGAAGTCCTTATGAATTTGCACAAACAATTAAAGAAGAATTTTTTGCTTATTCTACTAAAGAAGATTTACAAGAATTAAAAAAATATTTAAAAAAAGCGAAAGCATGTAATTATTTTGAGTTAAGAAGTTTAAATAACATTATAAATGAAATACCTTTTATTATTGAAAATAATGATGAATTAAAAAGACGCTTAGAAAAAAAATAATTTATAAGCTTTTTTTTAATATCTTACTTCTAATTATCTGTAGTTAATTAGCAAAAATGTCATAAAAATAAACCACATTATATCTGGTAAA
>CAOKUH010000112.1 GCA_948472605.1 uncultured Mycoplasmatota bacterium | reverse complement strand
ACCATTCTATAATGGTTTGTAAGATTTTGCTGTTTTAAAAGTGTTTAAGTTCCGTTTTCTTTAGTATAATTCATTTTTTTTAATAAATCCATATTTATATAATTGATAGATAATTATTTTCTATTTAGGTTTTTTATAATTATTGCAACTAGTACTTGTTTATGATAGAATGTGATATGAATAGAGGGTGTTAAAAGTGGGCAATATTGATGAACATTTTAAAATAGATTATTCTCATGCTAAAGCAAAAGATAATGTAATTTTTAAAGGTGAGAAGTATCGTATTACAATATTAACTGAAAGACTTATTCGTTTTGAATATAGTGAAGATGGTTTATTTTATGATGGGTTAACAGAAAGAGTAATTAATCGTGATTTTCCAAGACCTGAGTATGATGTTATTGAAGATGGTAAATATTTAGAAATTACTACAAAATATTTTAAATTGACATATGTTAAAAATAAACCTTTTGTAGGTAGCAAAATGGCACCCGATGCTAATTTAAAAGTTGCTTTGCAAAATACAGATAAATTATGGTTTTTTAATCATCCTGAAGCTAGAAATTTTAAAGGAACTACTATTAGTTTAGATGATGATAGTACAAAAGCAAGTTTTTATAAAGGACTTTATTCTACTGATGGTTTTTCATCTATTGATGATTCTACATCTCTTTTGTTAACTGAAACAGGTGAATTAGTTCCTCCTAGTCCTGGTAGAGTAGATACTTATCTTTTTATATATAGAAGAGATTTTGGTCTTTGTTTAAGAGATTATTTTACTTTAACAGGAAGACCAAGTTTAATACCTCGTTATGCCCTTGGAATTTGGTGGAATAAAGATGAAATATATAGTTTTGAAGATTTAAAAAAATTATTTGCTAATTTTGCTAGAAATAGAATACCTTATTCTGTTTTACTTCTAGGTAATAACTGGCATGTAAAAACTGATTTACCTAAAACTGGTTATACGTTTAATAAAAGTTTATTTACCAATCCTCAATTATTTGTAAATTATATGCATGAACGTGGAGTAAGAGTTGGTTTAACAATTGATCCTAGTGAAGGAATTAGTAGACAAGAAGAACGTTACCAAATTATTAAAAACAATCTTAATATTAGTGAAGATAAAAATATCCCTTTTAATGTTTTTGATTCGAATCTTTTAATGCAATATTTTCATGAACTTATTAATCCTTTGAATGAATTAGGTATAGATTTTTATTTTATCGATTATTATAATAAAAAAGATTTAGATACTTTGAAAGCCCTAAATTATTATCATTTTAATGATTATAAAAAATATGTTGCTTTAAGAGGAATGTTATTATCAAGAAACTCTTTGGTAGCTCCTCATAGAACTCCGGTCCATTATTCTGGTCAAACAATAGTTAGTTGGGATACTTTAAAGTTTTTACCATTCTTTAATTCAACAGCATCTAATATTGGAGTTTCTTGGTGGAGTCATGATGTTGGTGGATATAAAGATGGAATTGAGGATAGTGAGTTATATCTTCGTTCGGTAGAACTTGCAACATTTAGTCCTATATTTAGATTTAGTGCTAAACATGGTCACTATTTTAAAAGAGAACCATGGCGTTGGGATATTAAAACTTTAAATATTGTTCGAGACTATTGTAATTTAAGACATAGATTAATCCCTTATTTATATGCTGAAGGGTATAAATATCATAAAACAGGTTTGCCTTTAATCCAGCCACTTTATTATCAAAATCCAGAGGTATATGATGAGCCTTTATATAAAAATGAATATTATTTTGGAGGAGAATTATTTGTAGCTCCTATTACAGTAAAAAAAGATATAGTTATGAATCGTGCTATTGAGAAAATATTTTTACCTAATGGAGTATGGTATGATTTTAAAACTGGTAAAAAATTTATGGGAAATCATCGTTATGTTACTTTTTATAAAGATGAAGATTATCCAGTATTTGCTAAAGCTGGATCTATTATTCCTCTTGCAGAGTTAGAAGAAAATATTAATGTTACTAATTCTCCTAAAACAATGGAAGTTCATGTTTTTCCAGGAAAAAGTAATACTTATAAACTTTATGAAGATGATGGATATTCATCACTTTTTGAACAAGGGTATTATATAATGACTTATATTGATTATAATTATTTACAAAATAATTATACATTAATAGTTCGTCCAACAGAAGGTAAAACAGGTATTATTCCTGAAAAAAGAAATTATAAAATTAGATTTAGAAATACAAGAGAAGCAGATGATGTTTTAACTTATATTGACAAGGATGTTGTAATTACTAACAATTATGTTGAAGATAATGATTTTATTGTATTTGTTAAAGATGTGCCAACGACTAGTCAGTTGACAATTAATTGTAAAGGTAAAGATATTGAAATTGATGCAGTTCGTATTGTAAATGAAGAGGTTGATTCCATTATTAGTGATTTACAAATTGAGACTAGATTAAAAGATAAGATTGCTAATATATTCTTTAGTGATAGTGATTTAAGAAAAAAACGTATTTTAATTCGTAAATTAAAAAAAGATGGATTAGATGCTATATTTGTAAGAATGTTTTTAAAACTATTAGATTATATTAAAGAGATATAGTATAATTTATTTAATAGAAGGAGATTGATTTAAAATGAGAAAAATTAAGTTAAAAAGCTCCCCAACAAATGAATATATGGGGGGCGAATAACGCTTATACCCAAAATAAATAAAAAGTAAGAAAAAATAGTAGGTAGGTTCAAAAAAGGGTCTACCAAAATCCTTATAAATAAAGGTTAAAATAGAGTTTTTTAAGAAATTAGAACCCAAAAATGTGTAAAAAAGGTTCTTTTCGCAAGTGCGAAAAGTGTTGGTGGTGCAACTACGATGAATTTAAACTCTTATTTTATAAGTGTTTTAAAGTTTCGTGGTGCCTTTCCATATCCTGTTAGTTAAAAAATTATGTAGAAAAAGCAGTTTTTGGTATAATAAATGTATATTAATTTTGTGTAAAAATAATTTGTAGGAAGTGAAAAAAATAATGAAAAGTGTAATTTGGGTATTTGGAGAATCTGCGACTGGAAAATCTACATTAATCAATGCAATTTTAAATAATGAGAATAATATTAGAGCATATTTAGGATTAGACAATGAAAAAATAGATGTAATAAGAGAAACAATATCATCAAATTTATCAGCATTTGATGATGAAAATAATGAAAAATCTCGAAAAGAAGTAATAATGAAAAAAATAGAAGATTTTCTACAAAGTAATAGTAATATTTTACTAATAAAAGGGCAATCAAATGATATGAATGATATATATGGAAATACCTTAAAAGAATTTGCCTTTAAGTATCCTAATTTAACTAAAGAAATATATTTATTAGAAATAGATGACTTAGATTTGCATTATGATAGATTTACTAATAAAGATTGGTTTCAAACTGATAAAGAAAGATATGAAAAAATGTTTACAAAGGAATGGCTGCCTGGGGCTGTAGCAAAGCATAGAGAAATTGTTTATTCTTTTTTACAATATGGTTTTACTATTGTAAATATAGATTCAACAAATGGTTTTGTTATGAAGGGAGATAAAAGTTTTAATGGCGAAAGTAGTAATTTTAGGAGGTAATGCTAGGAGTGGCAAAAGTACGTTATCATTTAAACTAATTAAAAAAGGATTTAATAGAATATCTTTTGATAATATTTATAGTGCGATTGAAGAAGGACTAAATATTAAAATAGATGAATTTTCTTACGATATAAAATTTGCCTTTTTTGAAAATATTGTTAATAAATCGATTGAAGAAGCAGAGATTGAAGGAATTGATACTGTAATTGATATGTATGATTTTTTGCCTACAGATATTGATAGATTACAAAATAAAGATAAAGTTAAAGTTTATTTTTTAGCATACCCCAATTGTAGTTTAGAAGAAATAAAATTTAATGTAATCCATTATGCTAAACCAACTGATTGGATTGCTCAGGTAAATGAAGAATATTTAAATTCATGTGTAAAAAATTTTTATGATAGAAATAAGTTGTTAGTTAAAGAGTGTAGTAAATATGGTTTTAATCTAATTGATACTAAGTCTGGGAAAAATAGAAATATGATATTAAACCAATTATTAAATGAAATTATAGATTAAGTTAAAGAAATTATAATTAATTAACAAAAGATATAAAAGAATTTTGGGTATATGCTCTATTCTGGGGGGGGGTTCTTTAAGTAAGAACAAACAAATTGAGTTAGAAAGGTT
>CAOKUH010000111.1 GCA_948472605.1 uncultured Mycoplasmatota bacterium | reverse complement strand
TTTGGTAAAACAAATTATTAATTTCAACATGTAAGACATTCTCTAATAATTTAATAAGAAGGTCTTTATTAGATTCTTTTAGAAAGATTTCTTTAAAGGTTCTATCAAATTTAGCAGTATAGAATTTAGTATCGTTGTTGTTTTCATTCATAATGTAAACCTCATTTCTACTAATATATATACACCTTAAATTTGATATTTCCTTTTTTTGAACGATAATTTTTATAAAAAACAAATTTAATTAAAAATATACATTTGTTCATATTTTTGCTATAATCATGATACCAGGTACAAGGAGAAACATTATGGATTTAAATAATATAAAAGGTATTGGAAATAAAACAATTGAACTCTTAAATAAACTGAATATTTATACAACTGATGATTTAATTAACTATTATCCTTATCGATATAATGTTTATAAACCAGTAGATTTAAATCTTTGCAATGAAACTTTAAATGTAACTATTAATGCGACGATAGAATCGACACCTAAAATATTTTATTTAAAAAAAAATTTAAATCGTTTATCATTTAAAGCTTTAACAACTAATTTATTAATAAATGTTGTTATTTTTAATCGGGCATTTATGTATAGAAATTTAGATGTAGGAAAAGATATTACCCTTGTAGGAAAGTATAATAAGCAAAAAAATACTTTTGTAGCTAGCGAAATTAAATTATCATGTATTACGGAGACTAAAATTGAAGCAGTTTATCATATAATTAAAGGATTAAAAAATAATGTTTTAAGTAGCTATATAAATAATGCTTTATCTTTAGAAACAAAATATTTAGATTATATTCCAGAATATTATTTAAGAAAATACAATTTTTTAACAAAAAAGTCATCTTTAGAAATTATTCATAATCCTAAAGATGTAGATAGTTTAAAACAAGCAAAAATACGTTTGAAATATGAAGAATTTTTTATTTTTATGTTAAAAATAAATTATTTAAAAAATAGAAATAATAAAATTTTGGGGATAAGAAAAGAATATGATGAAGCTAGTTTACATGAATTTATAAATAATTTGCCTTTTCAACTTACAATTGATCAAAATAATGCGGTTAGTGAATGCCTATTAGATTTGAGAAGTAATAAAAAAATGAATCGTTTGGTTCAAGGAGATGTTGGAAGTGGAAAAACTATTGTTGCGACAATTTCTATGTATGCCAATTATTTAAGTGGATATCAAAGTGCTTTTATGGTACCAACAGAGATTTTAGCTAAACAACATTATGAGTCAATAAAAAAGTTAATGGAAAATTATAAAGTAAATGTTGACATATTAATTGGTAGTCAAAAAAAGAGTGAACAAAATAACATAAAAAGAAGGTTAGAAAATGGGGAAATCGATATTTTAATTGGAACACATGCGTTAATTAGTGAAGATGTTATTTTTAAAAATTTAGGTCTTGTGATAACTGATGAGCAACATCGTTTTGGAGTAAATCAAAGAGGGACTCTTCAAAATAAAGGAATAAGTCCTGATATTATTTATATGAGTGCAACTCCAATTCCAAGAACTTATGCTTTAACAATTTATCAAGATATGGATACTAGTATTATTAAAACTAAACCAAATGGAAGAAAAGATATTGCGACGTATGTAAAGAAAGAAAATGAATTAAAAAGTGTGTTATTAAGTATTTTAGATGAAATAAAAAAAGGTCATCAAGTTTATGTTGTAGCACCATCTATTTTAGAAGATGAAACAAGAAATTTACACGATGTAAATAATTTAAAAATAAGTTTTGATAAGGCTTTTAATAATAAAGTTAAAATAGATGTTTTACATGGAAAAATAAAAGCCCATGAAAAAGAAGAAATTATGAAAAGATTTTTATCTGGAGATACTAAAATTCTTATTGCAACAACCGTTATTGAAGTAGGAGTTGATGTTAAAAATGCAACAACTATTGTAATATTTAATGCTGAAATGTTTGGACTTGCAACATTACATCAATTAAGAGGAAGAGTGGGAAGAAATGATTTACAATCTTATTGTTATTTAATTAGTGATTCAGATGCAGATAGATTAAAAGTATTAGAAAAAAGTAATGATGGATTTTATATAAGTGAACAAGACTTTTTAATGCGTCGTGAAGGAGATTTATTTGGAACTCGTCAAAGTGGAGATATGGCTTTTAAAATAGCTGATTTAAAAAATGATTTTAAAATTTTACTTCAAGCTAAAAGTGATAGTGCAGAATTTTTAAATAATATTGATAATTTAGAAGAAAAATATATTAAATTGTTAGAAAGTGTAACAAATGTTGATTAATAGATAATAAAAAAATTATATTTTCTTTTAATAAGGTAGCCTAAATCTATCTTTTTTTATTGTATAAAATTTTTTAATAGTTGCATAATAAAAATGGAGGTTTTAATCTTATGAATAAAGATGAATATAAAAAGTTAGTAGATCGTTTTACGCCTAAAGAGAATAAGCGTAAAAATGGTATAATTGCCTTTTTAGTTGGAGGTTTAGTTGGAGTTTTAGCAGAGTTAATTGCAGTTATTATTATGAATATGTTTGGAGTATCAAGAGTAGAAGCTTGTCAATGGACATGTTTAATTGTAATATTTATTGCTTCCTTATTTACAGCTATAGGTTTTTTTGATAATTGGGTAACTAAAGCTAAAGCAGGATTGATATTACCAACAACTGGTTTTGCTCATTCTGTTATATCATCAGCATTAGATTATAAAAAAGATGGATATATTACAGGTATTGGAGCTAACTTTTTTAAATTAGCAGGAAGTGTTATTTTATATGGAATGGTTAGTGCCTTTTTCTTGGCAATCTTAGGGGTGATTATTTATGGCTAGTAAAAAATTTGATAATATATATATTAAAGATGCTTTTACAATAGCTGGTCCCTTAGAAAGTGAAGGTCAAATCAGAAAATTTGATTTAACAATGGACGATTATTATTATCAAGAAAAAACATTTTTAGATGCAGAGATTAAAATGCAAAGAACTGTTATTGATAATCTTTTATATCGTAATAAATTAGGCAAAAAGATAGATTTATTAATTGGAGGAGATTTGTCTAATCAACTTACAATAACTAATTTTGCAGCTAAGAATTTTGATATTCCTTTTTTAGGAGTTTATAGTGCTTGTGCAACATTTGCTGAAAGTTTAATAATAGCTAGTAATTTTATTGAAAATAATTTAATTAAAAATGCTATAGTAATTACAAGTAGTCATAATTTAAATGCTGAAAGGCAGTTTAGATTTCCAATAGAATATGGTGCACCAAAAGCCCATACAACAACTTTTACAGCGACTGGAGCTGTTGGGGCTATCATAACTAATGAAAAAAGTGATATAAAAGTAGAATCGGCAACAATAGGACGAGTGCAAGATTATGATCAAAAAGATGCTACTCATATGGGTGCAGTAATGACTCCAGCAGCTGTTCAAGTTTTAATAAAACATTTGAGTGATTTAAAAAGAACTGTTGATTATTATGATGTTATTTTAACTGGAGATTTAGGAAGTATTGGTAGTGATATTTTAAGAGAGTTTTTAAAAATAAATTATGATATAAAAATTAAAAATCATATGGATGCAGGATGTGAAATATTTTTAAAAAGTCAACAATTATATGCAGGATCTTCTGGACCAGTTACTTTGCCTCTAGTTTTATTTAATAAGATTTTAAAGAATAAAAAGTTTAAAAAAATTTTAATTATTGCAACGGGTTCATTACATTCTAAAGATACAACTAATCAAAAGAAGACTATACCAAGTATTGCTCATGCAGTTAGTTTGGAGGTTTTATAATGAATTATTTAAACGCATTTTTATTTGCAGGTATTGCTTGTTTTTTAGCTCAAGCTATACTTGATAATACAAAATTAACTCCAGGACATGTTACAAGTATTTTTACAGTTTTAGGAGCTATACTTGCATTTTTGGGAATTTATGAAAAATTTGTTTCTTTTGCGGGCGCTGGAGCAACAACTATTATTTCTAATTTTGGTTATATGTTATATAAAGGAGCTTATTTAGGATTCCAAGAACAAGGAATTATAGGTTTATTTTCAGGATTATTATGTTATAGCTCATGCGCAATAGCGGGAGCAGTTATTTTTGCCTTTATTTTAACATTAATATTTAAACCAAAAGATTAAAATTGTATCACATGATATAGTTTTTTTTAATGTGTGCATTGCATAATGCAATACATGTATGATAAAATAAATATAGTAAATAATAGTAAAGAGAGTTATCTTTAAGTAAATAATCACTTAAAGCAGTTTTATT
>CAOKUH010000110.1 GCA_948472605.1 uncultured Mycoplasmatota bacterium | reverse complement strand
GAATTTTATTATGAAAATGGTCGAAATGGAACTTGGTTTGATTGGCAAGTAAATAATAAGACAAGTGAATTTTGCGTGTGTTACAATGATAAAAAAAGAATGGGATACATAAGTGTAAACATTAATAAAGAGGGCGAACTATCTGGTTATAAATGGTTAGATTATGGAAAAAGTGAAGGTAAGAAAATTAATCTTGGTAAATTAAATGAAGATGACACAAACTACTTAGTTAGACTTTTAATCCAACATTGTGATGATTCTGGTATTTTTGATACTTCAATTGACAATATAGATTGGGAAAGCGAAGTATTTGTAGAAGATTTAGTTCCTAAGGAAGACGAATAAAAATTAGGACACAAAAAAAGAAAGGAATTATTTATGACAAATGAGAATAATGATTTTTTCGATTATGAATATGCTATAGACACTTTATTCAGAAGTGGAGAATATCAGAAAGTAATGAACTACTTAAATGGTACAGAAAGAGCTATTAGCAATTTATTAAGTAAAAAAGAAACAACAATTGAATTTTTAGTTAGTTATTTAGGTTTTACAGAAGAATATATCAAAAATGAATTTAGGGTTATAACGAATTTATATGATAAAATTTATAATGAATATTCTTCTAAAAGTAAATAAGTTAAAATATTAATAATTTTTATATGCTTATGCAAATACAAAAAAACTTTTCCTTCATATTTTATAATAAAGGGGGAGTTTTTTTGAGTAGAGTGCTATTAAATGCTAATAATGAAATCCAAAAAAAATATAGTCCTTTTTTTCATAGAGGTGTAGATGTTGTAAAGTATAAAAATAAATTAGCTGAAATTATTGCACATAGTGAAGGTATAGTTGTAGTAGCAGAGTACAATAAAAGATATGGTAAATATATAAAAATTAAACATAATAATGGAATGTTTACATTATATGGTCATTTAGAAAAAATTAAAGTCAAAGTAAATGAACATGTAAATCGAGGCAAAATTATTGGAACAATGGGAAAAGATGGAAAAAATCAAAATAGACATTTACATTTTGAAATTAGAAACAAGAAAGATAAAAGAATTAATCCGACTAAATATTTAAATACAGATTTACCAAATAATAAAGAAAAAAATAAAATATATTATCAAGTTTATGATAATAAAAAACAAAAGTGGTTGAAAAAAGCAAGTGAAATATATGATTATGCTGGAAATATAGGAAATCCTATTGGAGCCATTAATATTAAAATAAACAAAGGAAATATTAAATATCGTGTACATAACAAAAAGTGGGGAGCCTTTGTTCTTAATGAGGACGATTATGCTGGAAATATTGGAGAACCATTTAATGGAATAGAAATTTATTCTGATGATACTAAAATATGGTATAGAGTGCATCTACTAAATGGAGAATGGATGCCTTGGATTAATAAAGAAAAAAAATATAATGGTATAATTGATGGAATTCAAGTGATAATAAAAGATGAAGAGGATGAATAATCTTCTTTTTGAATATAGCCATAAATAATTGTTATTTTACATTTAATATAGTATACTAATAAAAGAATAGGGTTGATATAATGCGTGAAAAAACTTTGTCTAAAGATATGTTACAAAAAATAGATGGTTATTTTAGAGCAGCTAATTATTTAAGTGTAGCTCAGTTATATTTAAAAGATAATCCTTTATTATTAAAAGAACTTTCTTTTGAAGATATTAAGTCTAAACTAGTTGGACATTGGGGAACAGTTCCTGGACAAAATTTTATATATACTCATTTAAATAGAGTTATAAAAAAATATGACTTAAATATGATTTATATTTGTGGACCAGGGCATGGTGGACAAGCAGTTGTTTCAAATACTTATTTAGAAGGAAGTTATAGTGAATTTTATCCTGATATAACAGAGGATATTGAAGGACTTACTAAATTATGTAAACAATTTAGTTTTCCTAAAGGAATAGGCTCTCATGCAACTCCAGAAACACCTGGATCTATAAACGAAGGTGGAGAACTTGGATATAGTTTATTACATGCTTTTGGTGCTGTATTTGATAATCCAAGTTTAATAGCAGCTTGTGTAATCGGTGATGGAGAAGCAGAAACAGGACCCCTTGCAACAAGTTGGCATTCTAACAAATTTTTAAATCCCATAACTGATGGTGCAGTTCTTCCAATTCTTCATTTAAATGGCTACAAAATATCTAACCCAACAGTCTTAGCAAGAATAAGTGATGTAGAATTAGATGCTTATTTAAGAGGATGTGGTTGGGAACCATTTTATGTAAGTGGTGAAGATTCCTTAAAAATGCATGAAGATATGGCAACAGTCATGGATATAGCTATAGAAAAAATTAAAGAAATCCAAAAATATGCTCGTAAAACCAATAATTCTAATCGTCCAATATGGCCAATGATAGTTCTTAGAACTCCTAAAGGATGGACTGGACCTAAAGAAATAGATGGTAAAAAAATAGAAGGAAGTTTTAGAGCTCATCAAATACCTATTGAAGTAACAAAAGAACATCCAGAAAGTTTAAAACGTTTAGAAGATTGGCTTAGAAGTTACCATCCAGAAGAATTATTTACAAAAGAAGGAAAATTAAAAAAAATTTATAAAGACTTAACTCCTGTAAACTTCCAGAGAATGGGCTCAAATCCAAGTGCTAATGGCGGTTCTCTATTAATACCTCTAAACTTACCAGATTTTAGAAAATATGGTGTTGATGTTAAAACTCCAGGTAGTAAAGTAGCACAAGATATGAAAGAATTAGGTGCTTATATCAAGGACTTAATTAGCTTAAATCAAGAAAAAAGAAATTTTAGAATTTTTGGCCCTGATGAAGCTTTATCTAATCGTCTTAACAAAGTATTTGAAGTAACTGATAGATGTTGGAATGCCAAAACTATAAATAATGATGAATTTTTAGCAAGTGATGGATTTGTTATGGACTCATTTTTATCAGAACATGCTATGGAAGGTTGGTTAGAAGGTTATTTATTAACTGGTAGACATGGTTTTATTCATAGTTATGAAGCATTTATTAGAGTCGTGGATTCAATGGTTAGCCAACATGCTAAATGGTTAAAGATGTCTAGTGATGTTCCATGGCGTAAAAGTATCTCATCTTTAAATATGATTCTAACTAGTCATGTATGGCAACAAGACCATAATGGTTATACACATCAAGATCCAGGATTTTTAAATCATATTATGACTAAGAAAGCCAGTATAGTTAGAGCATATTTACCACCTGATGCAAACACTTTAATATCTTGTTTTGATCATGTTATGCAAACAAAAGACTATGTAAATGTCATAATAGCAAGCAAACATCCAAAACCTCAGTGGCTAACAATGAAAGAAGCAGAAATACATTGTACAAAAGGAATTGGGATATGGGGATTTGCTAGTAATGATAAAGGTTTAGAACCAGATATTGTAATTGCTACTTGTGGAGATATGCCTACGTTAGAAGGTTTAGCAGCCGTAAGTATTTTAAGACAATTTATTCCAGAATTAATTATAAGATTTGTTAATGTAGTTGATTTAATGAAAATACAATCTGATTCTCTACATCCTCATGGCCTATCTGATAGAGATTATGATATAATATTTACTAAAGATAAACCTATAATTTTTGCTTTTCATGGCTATCCAAATTTAATTCATGAATTAACTTATAGAAGAACAAATAAAAACTTACATGTACGTGGTTATAATGAAGAGGGAAGTATCACTACACCATTTGACATGCGAGTTTTAAATAAAGTAGATAGATTTAATTTAGTATTATTAGCATTAAAACATTTACCACAATTTGAAAGCAAAAGCGTATATTGTAGTGAATATTGTAAAGAAATGTTAGTAAAACATAATGAATATGTCAAAGAAAATGGAATAGACATGCCTGAAGTTCAAGAGTGGACTTGGGAAGGTAGTATAAAAAAATCAAAGGGAATGTAATGATAACAATTTCATACATCCTTTTTTCTTGGATAAAAATTAATATTAGAATATAACAAAACTAATTGCATTGCGTTTTGCAATATGTGTATGATAATATAAATATAGTAAATAATAGTAAAGAGAGTATCTTTAAGTAATAATCACTTAAAATTGTTTTATTATTATCAAAAATGTATTTGCAAATAACTGATTTATAAGATATATAAGAAAGAGGCAGTAATATGACAAATTAAAAAAAGATATATTTAGGAATAAGTGTAATAACGATAACAGCTTTCTTAATAGGAATATCATTTGCGTTATGGAATGTTAATGTAGCCCAAGAAGGAATAAATACCATAACAAGTGGTTGTTTAAAGTTAACATTAACAGATG
>CAOKUH010000109.1 GCA_948472605.1 uncultured Mycoplasmatota bacterium | reverse complement strand
TTCAAATCCCCCATGTTTTTTTAATATATTGTCTACTTTTACTTGACTAATGCATATATTATGATTTAAATATGTTAAACAATTTATTTGATTTTCCATCTTCGCTATTGTTATCAAAACGAGAAAAACCTAATTTAATCAAAAACTCTCCAATTATTTTTTGATTATCCAATTTATCATCCAAATTAGGAATATTAAAAAATACTTTACTTCTAGATTCATATTCAAAATCTTTTATATCACGATCATTTAATATGCTTCGATTTAAAATTATTTTTTTGTCATGTAATTTTTCAAATGTACGCTTATCTTTACGAATTAATTTATTTAATTTTATTAATCCTGGTTCAATTAAGTAAATTACTTCTGTACAAGATGCAATACTTCCTCGTTCATTTAAATCTACTAAGATTACTTCTACATCACTATTTGTCGCAATAAATGCTGGCAAATCTAGACTAGAAGTAGTTTTAAGAGTTTTATCGTTAAAATAGATAAAATCATGTTCATCTACTTCAACAGCTAAAACATTATATTTTTTAGCTAATTCTTTTTTTAATAAATAAGTTAAAGTTGTTGAACCAGCGTGATCGGTTACATTCTTTACACCAATAACTCTTAAATTAAGTTTTTCAAAACCTCCTCCTGTGTCCTCTTCATTTTCAATAGTTGTTGTTGAATTATTTAATAGATGATATTGAGCGACATCCTTATAAGTATTAGGATTATTTACTAAGAAGTTAATAGCATCAACATTTCTTGTAAAATTATATATGCCCATAGAAATCAAACTTGATAAATATTTTGGTGAATTTACTACTTCTGAATCATCTAATAAAATAATAATATTACTTACATCCATGCTTACAGATAAATTTTGAATAGTTGTAATATCTTGATAATTTCTTAAAGCTGTAATATCTAAAATCATTTTATTATAATAAAAGTTAGTAAATTGGTTTACTAAATCTTCAACCTCAAATTCTCCATTTATACTTTTTATAATATCAACATTTAAATTAGCTAGTAATGATTGATATTTATTTGATACAATTACATTCACTTTTTATTCCTCCTTAGCGATTAAATTGTCAGCTGGAACAACAATGTTTCCGGTTGAGCCATTTACATCAAATTTAAATATATCTCCTATAACTGGTAAGTTAAAATAGAAAAATACATTCACTTTATAAAATACTTCTCCTTTATTAGAATTAGATGGAGATTTTATTTTACTTATACAATAAT
The DNA here is from genome assembly GCA_948472605.1 of uncultured Mycoplasmatota bacterium. GTDB lineage: Bacteria > Bacillota_I > Bacilli_A > RF39 > UBA660 > MGBC108787. Next base: position 3,087 of record CAOKUH010000109.1, on the reverse strand, counting down.
AATATTTTTTACTTTTATTCGTAACTAATTCTATAGCATTACTATCTAAACTAGTTATACCATAACTATCTAATTCACAAGTTTTAGTAACATGATAATTATTTGATTTTAAATAATTATTTATTATTTCTATGGTGCCTCCTGCTCCTGTAGTTACTCCTTCTTTTTTCTCAATTATCGTCAAAAGTTCATTTTTTATTTTAAATGCTTTTGTATAGTTCAAAGAAAGAGCTAAAAAGGCAACAAATATTAACATAAAGCCTATAACTAATTGTGTTATCCATGTTCCACCTATCGCTTCTCTCATGATGTACCTCCTATTGTTGTACTCATAATTTTTGTATCTCCTGAGACTTTAAATTCAAAAATACTTTTAAAGATTGGCAAATCTAATTGATAGAATACGGATACTCGATAATATCTCATGTTAGGCATATCATCATAATTTCTAACTACTTGTTCTGCTATACAAAAGGCTGAATTTCTACTATCTAGTTTACCATCGCGATTGTAACCATAATAACGTGTTATAACTTCACCAGTTTTTTTATCAACAACGTCTTTTGGACAAACTCCAGTAGTTCTATAGGCATTTTCTTTTAAATATTCAACTATCATTTTAATAGCTGGATCTGATTCTGGATTATTTAAATTTACGCCTTGTTCTCTTTCAATCGTTTTAATTATATTATTTTTTACATTAAATGCTTTTGTATGATTAATAGTTAAACACATATAACCTGTAAAAAGTAAAACAAAAAATATAACAATTTGAAAGAGCCAAGTTCCACCTATTGCTTCTCTCACACTAAATCACCTCAAAACTTAACCTTTCCAAGCACATGTAAAGCTATTACCTTGTTGTTTACCATTTTTATCATAGTATTTGCATGTTACCATACCATTATTTAAAGTACTCTTATCGCAGACAGCATCACTACATTTACTATTTGCGATAAAAGTATTTTTAATACTTGGCCATAAAATAGCAAAGAAAAAGACCGTAAGTATCCCTACCGCTAAAACAATTACGACAGTCATATTTAATTCTCCAGTGGCCTCTTTCATATTCTTTAACTCCTTACTATTTTATTAATTTATTATTTACCTGAAGTTTTGTCATTATTTGGACAAGTAACAGTTTGGGCTGTACCACTTTCATCCATATATGTACAACTACAAGTTTTTCCAGAACAATTACAACTAGTTGTTGCTGAACATTTTGTACTATTAAGAATGTTTACTTTAATACTTGGCCATACAAATGCATAGAAGAATGCTGCTACAGCTGCTATTGCAACAACTGTTACTACAGTCATATTTAATTCTCCAGTTGCTTCTTTCATTTATCTTACCTCCTCTATTATATTTTTATTATATCTTCTTTTTAAAATTATATCAATCTTTTTACATTCCCATTAAAAGTAATACAGCGAATATTAATAAAATCATTACACCTAAACCTGTGGTTATTAACATACTCATAGTTTTTGATTCCATTTTTTCTAAACGTTCTTTATATCTAATTTCACGAGCTTTTTGTTGTAAATTAGATATTGTTTTAGAAAATGTTAATAACTGCTCTTGTTTATGCTCTTGACGTCCTAAACTTAAACGATATAAAAGACGCATCATTCTCATAGAATCTCTAACAGGATATTCTTTGGCAAAATTTACATAAGGATCTATAGTATTATTACCTGAATTAATTTCGTTGATAAGTTCTTGTAAACCTTCTTTAAATATAGGAGGGGCATCATCTATAGATTTACCAATTGCTACTGGTACTGTATAATGTTGAATTAAAATTTCTAAACTCTTTAAGTAATGTGGTAGCATTGAATTTATTTCATGTAAATGTGCTTTATAATATTTTTTGATATTAAAATAATCTAATTTAAAAACTAAGAAACCTCCAATAAAGCAAAATAATAGTGTTATATAATTTAACTTAGATATAAAACAGAATACGAGGATAAAAATAGTTAAAACTCCATTTCTAACTCTTTTATTGAATAGAATATCTCCATTAACTCCTTCACCATATTTGGCTTTAACATAGAAATCCCAATCTTCTTCTTTTAGTTTTTTAAAATGAGCTTCATTGTCTGCAATAAAACGATTAGCATTTATTCTTCCAGTATAATTCATGATAAATAGGAAAATAACTCCAATAATTAATATTTCAATTGCCATACTATTCTACCCCCACATCATCATTATAATATTTTTCTCCTGTTATAAGGAAGTAACAATTTATAATTATAATGGCATGTAGAATAATTTTTACGTAAAATAAATCTAGTAATTCTATGTAACTATCAGTTCCTAATAAGAATTGCATGGCCATTACAAGTAAGAATAAAGCAAGTCCAAAAGTAATAAATCTTTTATGAAAGTTTTTACGATCAACTTGATCTCTATATACACCTTCTACTAAGGAATCAATATCTTGACTCATATTTTCTAAAGCTTCACCTGAATCTTTAGCACCTTCTTTAGTGATTTGTAAGAATAATTGATTCATATTTTTTACCATATAGAATGGATATTTTTCGTTAAAGAATTCTATTGATTCATCGATTGTACCATTTTGATATGACATATCGATCATTGTTTTTACATCTTGTAAAACGGGATCTTCTAAAATACCTGAGTCTCTTACTCCTTCTAAAGATTTTACAAAACTTTGGGTTGTTGTAAATTCCATAATAACATTAGTTGTATATATTTGAATTTGTTCAAATATATATTCACTATATATTTTTTGATAGCGTAAGTATGCTAAGTAAGGAATAAAAGCAACTGCAATTAGAGCATAGATTATGGCAACTATTATATTATAGAAATATAGATAAGATATACCACCAGCTACACCTGCAAAAATCATTATTTGACTTGTATACTGGCGAACTGTAAATTCTTGCCCTAATTTTTTTACTTTTTCTCTTACTTCCTTATAACTATAAGGAGCATATTTATCATAAGTATCTTTTACTTGAGTTATAAAGAACCTATAAACATTTTCACCATTGTTTTTACGATATGATATAACATAAATAGCTATTATTAGTAAAATGATTAATT
>CAOKUH010000108.1 GCA_948472605.1 uncultured Mycoplasmatota bacterium | reverse complement strand
TTATATCAAAAAAGAACAAGTCATAAATACGATTTGTTCTAAAAATTGTAATTTATTCACAACTTCCATTTTTTGATTTAAAATAATTTTCGACATTCGTCATCGAGCTATCAATATTATTAAAATCTACAATTTTCTTTATTTCATCTGACATTTCTTTAGAACAATTATCACATTTAAAATAATTATTTGTACCAAATTCTATTTGATACTTTTTATTATCAATAGAACATATCGTAGTAGCACTACCTTCCACATTAGAATTTCCTGGAGATAATGTATATATTCCTATCCCTATTACTGCGACTATCATAAATATAATATAGCCAATAAATATAATTCCTATTACTTTTAATATTTTAATTATCATTCCTGCTAATCGTTCTGTATTACTTATTTTGTTCATTAAAAACTCCTTTGACTCATTATCCAAAATTTCATCAATGCTAACATTAAATGCTTTTGATAATTTTTTTAATTGTTCTGGGTTAGGTGCTGTTTCTCCTAATTCCCAGTTAGAAATAGTTTGTCTTGTAACTTCTACTTTTTCCCCTAGTTGCTCCTGTGAAAGTCCATTTTTCTTTCTTAATTGTAAGATTTTATTGCCTAAATTCATTTCATTTTCTCCTTTCACAAAAATTATATACTATTAACATTTAACATATCTACCAAAGTTTTTTGGAAGTTTGTCAAAGAGTTTTAACATTTCAGCAAATTGACTATCTAAGTTTTGTCAATACTAAATTTATAAAAATATTATACCACGACTAAAATCACGAAAATAGGCATTTTTTTAAAATTTTCGTGTATTATAGTGATATATGTGATAAAATGAATTTGTTAATTTATTTTGAATGTTGTATTATTTTTGCACATTGTATATAACATTCTTAATATTTTTGTTGAACACGCAGTTAGGCTTTCATAGTAATGTTTGCCTTCTGCTTTTTTTGTTAAATAATAATTATAAACAGGATGATTAGGACATTGGTGTCCTAATTTAACTACCATTTGACTAATATTAAATAAGATCCATCTTGCATATTTATTTCCTCGTTTAGAAATTGTTCCATGAACATTAATACTTTTTCCTGATTGTATTATTGTTGGATCTAACCCACAAAAAGCAATTAGTTGTTTATGATTATCAAATCTTGTAATATCTCCTAGTTCTCCAAGTAATTTTGTTGTTAATACTTCTCCAATACCATAAAACGAATTAATAATATCAAAATATGGTGACTCTTTTGCAGTTTCAATCATCTTATTTTTTAACTCATTTATTGTCTTAATGTTTTCTTGTAAAATACTTGCCATATCTGATAAGTTCTTAACATCTGAATGATCTTTATCTACTCCTGGATAAGAATTTAAGGAAATCTCTTTAATCCTATTTGCTAGTCTTTTGTAATAATAATCATGTCCAGAATTTGTTTTGTATAAGTTGTTATATAAAGCATCAATTCTTTTTTCTTTAACAATATAAGCATGAGGAAATGTTTTTATAAAGTTTAATGCTGTTTCTTCATAAATTCTACTGCCTTTGAATATTTCTTCAAACTCTGGCGTTTTTCTTAAAGTATCATAATTATTTTTAGTAGTTAAACTATTGATTACCAAAGTATTAAAATTATTCTCTTTAAAATATCTTTCTACTGGCAAATGATAGATTCCTGTTGATTCCATGAATATTGTTAAATCTTCTAATTTAAAACTATTAATTTGATTTTTCAATTCATCAAAATCTTTTAAATTATGTTTTATTTCTTTTGGTTCAATTAAAACTTCTCCATACTCTGTAGATAACATTACCATACTTTTTCCTTTAGCAACATCTACACTTAATACTGCTTTCATTACTTACTCCTTTCTGAATTTAAGTCTTCTGTTTCCACCATTATTTCATCAAGCTTGTTATATAGATTCTCTGACCTCACTATCTTAAACTAAATTAATAATAGAAATAAAAGCTGAACTGTCAATTTGTTAGATTCTAGACCTCTGTAATTTGCCGTTCTCACTTAAACTCTTGGTAAATAATTTAACATAAAAAAATAAGATATAAATATTAAATTATTTACATCTTAAAGTATACTTGTAATTTATCTTTTTCTTTTCATAATATTTAAACTATATATTCCTAGTAATATATAAGTTGGTAAAATGATATATAAACTTATATTTGGATAAGTTGTTATTGTTGTAAAACAATATGGTAAGGCACATACATTTATTATAAAATGCAAAATAATTGGTAACCATAAGTTGTTAGTTTTCTTATATATCGTTCCAAAATATATTCCCATAGCAATAGTCTATACTACTTTTGTAATTATAACAAGTAAAGGTTGCCCTAAAACACCAAATATATGCCCTAATCCAAAGATAACAGATGATACAATAATTGCTATAATCGTATTGTTTCTTTTTTTATAGCATACTTTTTCAATAAGATTTAATAATAAGCCTCTCACATATAATTCTTCAACTATTGCAACACCTATATAATATATAATTCCTTCAATTAAAACTTTCCAAATTGTTGGATTATAATTAAAAGGTTTTAAGCCTATATAAAATGCTATTCCTGATATAATACCTACAATAATTCCTACTATTCCATTTTTTTTTAGTCCACTTTTCAACTCTTTTTTATTAAGTCCTAACTTCCAATTAGGACAAAGATACTTTAGTGTAAAAAATGCAATTACTCCAATAATTATAAAGTTAAACATCAAAGTCCAATAAAATGGTGTAATATCTAAAATTTCAATATTTATAAATAATGCACTAGGTAGTCCACTTATATCCATAAATGCTAATAATATTGTGAGAATGCCAATTTAATTAACTCTTTCCTTTTCATACTTACTCTCCTAAATTGTAATTTACCACAATAAATTTATTGCACAAGCAACAACTATACCTATTAGGATTATTATCCATCCTATTGTTTTTTTATGCTCTTTAAACCATTTTGACATATTTACCACTCCTATCTGTTCAACAGTCTAGTAGACAAATGCCTCACGACATAAGCCCCTATACAGATCCGTACGTGCAGTTTTCCCGCATACGGCTCCTCATAATAATATTCACTCAAATAGACTTACATATATCTTTGGCATTTCGATTTTATACACTTTAAACATCTCATTAAGTCCATTCCAGTTATAACTTCTTCTGTTACTTCTTTTATTTAAAACTTTGAATAACATTTCAATTGTTCTCTGTCTATAATTATACATCATTCTTCCGTTGTATGAAACTCCGTAATAATGATAATGACCTAACAGTTTTCTATTAAGTGCTTTCACTAAATCTTTTGTTTTCGCATCTCGATTTTCATAAAGCCAAACTTTCATTGCCTTAATTTTCTGTTTGAATTTCTTACGACTTGTTTTCATCTTAACAGAGAACTTTCCTTTTCTTGTTTTACTACAATAGAATGTAAAGCCTAGAAAATCAAAAGTTTCTGGTTTTCCTAGTCCTTTCTGTTTTCTGTCATTTTCGACAAATCTACCAAATTCTAGTAATCTACTTTTACTACTCTCTAATTCTAAACCAAATTTATTCATTCTCTTTTCTAATGCTCTATAGTATGCTTCTGTTTCACTTTTATATTGAAACCCAGTTATAAAGTCATCTGCATAAACCACTAAAAAAGTTGCTCCTTTAGATTTTCTTTCAATAACTACCTTGTACCACATTACTAAAACATAATGCATATAAATATTGGCTAGTACTGGACTAACTATATTTCCTTGTGCTGAACCCTCTGTTGTTTCAATATATTTGCCATCGTCCATTATTCCTGCTTTTAGATATTTCTTTATAAGCCATAATATGTTCTTGTCTTGAATATTTAGTTCTAACATTTTCATTAGCCATTCGTGATTTATATGGTCAAAGAAACCTTTAATATCTGCATCTACTATGTAGTTTATTCTTCTACTCATAATTTCTTTTCTCACGTATTTTATCGCTTGATGGCAACCTATGTTAGGTCTAAAACCAAACATATTCTCTTTGAACTTTGGTTCATATATTGCTTCTAGTAATTTCTTTAATGCTAGTTGTACTATTTTATCTTCATATATCGAAATACCTAGAGGTCGCATTTTACCATTCCCTTTGGGTATATAAACTCTTAAAGCTGGTGATGGTTTATATGCTTTGTTCTTTAGTCTAGTAACTAAATCTTTGATGTTTTCTTCTAAATTTGCATTATACATATCTTTTGTCATTCTATCAATTCCGACTGCTTTATTACCATCAAGTTCCTTATGACATTGTACTAGTAATTCTTTATTAGACATCTTGCGAAACTAAACTAGCATATTCTAAAAACAGAAAATATGT
>CAOKUH010000107.1 GCA_948472605.1 uncultured Mycoplasmatota bacterium | reverse complement strand
AAGTTGGTATTATGATTACGCCTACTTCGTTAACTCAGCTTACCCGTGGTTCGACCGCGGTGGTGCTTGGAGCGGCGGTGTCGCGTCTGGTGCCTTTGCGTTCGACCACGTCACTGGTGGCACTGGCGCGGACCTTTCGTTCCGCCTAGTTCTAGCTATATAGCTTTTAATCAGTAAAATTTTTATTATAGTTTAAATGTAAGTAGTTTTTACTACTTTTTTTTTGCTTTTTTCATAAAATTTAATGAGGGTTTTTATGAAAAATAAAATAGATTATAAATTATTTATTGCTGTAATTTTAATTGCTGCATTTGGTCTTATTATGATATATTCAGCAAGTAGTATTTGGGCTGAATATAAATTTGGAGATTCATTTAAATTTATTAAAGCACAAGGAATGTTTTTTATATTTGGTATTTTCTTAATGATATTTTTATCTAAAGTTGATTATCATATTTATTTTAAAAAAGCTAATTTAATTTTATTAATTTGTTTTATAATGCTCATATTAGTTTTAATACCAGGAATAGGAACAATAAGGAATGGAAGTCGAAGTTGGTTTGGTATAGGTGGTTTTGGGATACAACCTAGTGAATTTGCAAAAATTGGTTTAATTATTTATGTTGCAAAGTATTTAGCTAATAATAAAAAAAATATGCGAGATATAAAATCTGGAGTTCTTCCTATACTTAGTGTTATTATGGCTTTCTTTGGACTAATTATGTTAGAGCCAGATTTTGGAACAGGAATGGTTATTGTTCTTACCCTAGTTGTGATGATATTTACATCTGGTGTTAAAGTTTCTTTTTTCATCCGAATAGGTATGCTAGGTTTAATTGGTATAGTTGGTTTAATTATCATTGCTCCTTATAGAATGGCTAGGATTGTTTCATTCTTAAATCCATGGACTGATCCTTTAGGCAGTGGATTTCAAATTATTCAAAGTCTATATGCAATTGGTCCTGGAGGTTTACTTGGACAAGGGTTTATGAATAGTCGACAGAAACATTTTTATCTTCCTGAACCACAAACTGATTTTATTTTTTCAATAATAAGTGAAGAATTTGGTTTTTTAGGAGTTTTAATTGTAACAAGTATTTTTTTCTTTATCTTTTATCGAGCCTTAAATATTTCGTTAAATAATAGTGAACTATTTGCAAAATATTTATGTTTTGGATTATCTTTTGGAATTATCATCCAAGCTTTACTTAATTTAATGGTTGTAGTAGGAATTATTCCAGTTACAGGGTAAGTCCTGCTAGGTAACTGAAAACGACAATGAAAATAAACCCTTATTTTATAAGGTATTTAGAGAATTTAATAAAAATAAAAAATATAAAAATTTGATAAAAATAAGTAAAAATACATTAAAATACAAAATTTTGCAGATAAAAAATGGGGGTAATTTTACCATTACTGCAAAGAAGTTAATTTGAGCAATACCAAAGATACCTCACATATTTTTGGAGGAAAAAATGATAAGAAAAATTGATGTAGGTAGTGTTTTTGGTACTGCCCAAAGAACTAGTTATTAATATATGAAATTACTAAATGGAAAACATAATGGTAATTTTAAAACTTTAGTTATAGATGATAAAGATGGACTTCACTCTTTACCTTTTGCTAATCATGGCTCTAAAGTTGTTATGTACGAGCCAAATGAAATATATATTAATGGAGGAATAATTGATGATGAAATTATTACACCTATATCTAATAGAAAATATTATAAAGAAAACATAGATAAAATAGAAATCAGAAACAAAAACTTTTATGAATCAAATATAGAAGAAAAATATGATTTTGTTTATTGTTATCGTTCTCTACATGAAAATCATAATAAAAAAATACCTATGAAAAGAAAAATGAGAAAACTTTTATCTTCTGTTAAAGATGATGGTTATATCTATATATTTTATCACATGGCAAAAAATGAAAATGATATTAGTAACTTTTCTAAGAGCCAATACTTTAGAAAAGGTGAAATGCAAAGTTATTTTGATCCAAGAATATGGGAAATCATAACTATAATAGAAAACGATCATAATACTAATCATAATGGACATCCCTATCATAAGAAAAATCACCAACATAGAATAGGACATATTTTTGCTAAAAAGAAAAATAATCGTTTAGTCCATAAATATTTTTATGAAATAACTTTACTTTAAAAATATGATTTGACAACTAATAATAAAGGAGTTACCATTCAAGCACTGGAGGTCATTTTATGAATGTTTTTGATAAGGAATATAAAAAAGAAGAAAAAAACATAATTAAGTTTTATCATACTATATTATTATCAAAGTTATTACTATTAAACTTTGAATTTTCAAATTATGAGTATAATGGTACAACTGGTGATGATGCCTTTAAAATCTTACAGAAAAAAATTAATTATAGTGAAAAGGAAAAGCAAGAAATAATTAATAATGCAATTATGCTATTAAAAATAAAAAATGGTAGAACATTAATAGATTTTGAAAAAATAGAATTTGAAAAATAATTCTATTTTTCATTAACAAGTGTATAAATAAATTAGAATTAGTGGTATAATTGTAATAATAAATCTATTGCAAAAATAGTAATTTATAGAGGATGAATAGATATGAATAAAACAGCATGGATATTTTCGTATAAACTAAAAAAAGATGTAAGTGAAGAACATTTTGTAGAATTGACTCAAAAATTACATGACGAAATTATTTCTAAGGCAAAGGGATTTATCTCTTGGGAGCATTACTTACAAGGTAATATATGGACTGATTTTGTTCTTTGGGAAACGGAAGAAGATGCAAATAATGCAACAACAATTGGGAAAGGTAAAGAAGTAACGAATAATTTTTATGCTTGTATTCAAATGAATACTTGTAGAGCATTAATTTCAAAATTAATAAAAAAGTATTAGATATACTTTAAAATTAGAAAGATGAGGTAAAATTATGATGCATTTAGTATATTGTGATGATAAATCAAAAGAATTAAATAAGATTTTAGATGGTAGTAAAACAATGATTATAAGAGGCGCAGCAGGAAGAAAAATACCACATAGTAGAGTATTTAAAGATGAGATACTTTACTTTATGGAGAAAGGATCAAAGAAAATTAGTGCTAGAGCAATAGTAACAGATGTTCAAAATTTTGTGAAGTTATCTGAAGAAGAAATAACTAACACCATTGAAAACAATAATAGTAAATTGCAATTAACAGATAAACAAAAAGAAAGATGGCATAAAAAATGTCTATGTTTAGTTGAATTTAATAATGTAGAAAGTATTGAGCCATTAGATTTTGATCATCAAGGAAATATGGATGATTGGCTAATTATAGAAAAAATAGAAGATGTTGTTGTAGGAACAAGTATTCCCTATAATTACGAAAAATCGAGATTCTAGGAGTGATATTTTATGGCAATGTGGAATCCGTGGCGAGGATGTGAAAAATGTAGTGATGGATGTTTACATTGCTATATTCATAAAGGTGATTTGAAAAGAAATGTTAATACCAACGAAATAATAAAAACAAAAGACTTTGATAAACCAGTAGAAAAATTAAAAAATGGTAATTACAAAATGAAATCGGGTATTGTCTATCTATGCTTCTCTACAGATTTCCTAATTGAAGAAGCAGATGAATGGCGAGATGAATGTTGGGAAATGATTAAAGAACGACAAGATTGCACCTTTCTATTTCTAACAAAAAGAATTGATAGATTTATGAAATGTATTCCAAACGATTGGGAAGATGGATATGATAATGTAGTTGTATGTTGTACTATTGAAAATCAGAAAAATTCCGATTATAAATTATCTATATTTAAAGATTTGCCAATAAAGAATAAATGTATTACAGCACAGCCATTATTAGAAAGGATAGATATAGAAAAATATCTTGATGATATTGAATTAGTTGTTGTTGGTGGAGAATCTGATATAAATGCAAGACCATTAGATTTTCAATGGGTATTAGATATTAGAGAACAGTGTATAAGAAAAAATGTTAGTTTTGAATTTAGACAATGTGGAACTTATTTTATAAAAGATGAAAAAAACTATAAATTGCAAACAAAAGACTTAATTAAACAAGCAAAACTATCTAATATTGATTTTAAAAGTAATCGCTAAATTACAATTTGAAAGTGAGATGAAATATTGTGAAAAATAAAAAACTAATGAATTGGATAATTGCCATTATAGTTGCAATTTTGTATCTATCAGTAAGTTTTATATTTGATATATGGGCATTCTCTTGGCTTATATGGGTTGCTTATGCAATTTATAGATTTATTGCTAAATAGAAAAATTACAATTTATGGAGTTGATAGTTTATGAATAAAGAGATATTGTTATTAAATATAGATAAAGTTCATACTACAAAAATGGGTATAG
>CAOKUH010000106.1 GCA_948472605.1 uncultured Mycoplasmatota bacterium | reverse complement strand
TCATTCCTTTTAACATTCTTTAGTTTACGTCAATTTTTTATGCGATTGCCTTAATTTTTGAGTTTCGGTATTTTTTAACTATATCTTAATTTTAGCGATAAATATCAATAAAAATTCAGTAAAATTATATTGTTTAGTATAAACATGGATTTTAAGCTGATATTGCAACAAATCTATAAAATTTTACCGAAACTCAAATTTTTAAATAATTTTCACTAATTTCGTTATATGCAACATATTAGTCATCTTAGTATAATTTAGATATAAATATCAACTACAATTGGTTCTTTTAACCTAGCTTTTTTACATTCAGGAATTTTATCTGAATATCTTAAAATATCATCTTTTGTAATGATTATGCGGTTTAAGAACAAATCATAATCATTTTTTATTTTGCTTGGTTCGCCTTTATAGACGCTTGTGCCACTATCCCATTCGGGATGAATAAGAAATATTAAATAACTAAAATTACTTATACTTATCACTTATTTTATTTCTTTTAACATTTGTTGTTTCAATCTATCTATGTCAGTAAAAAATAAATTTGTTCCTCTTTTCTTTAATCCAATCATATTTTTGAATAAACTTTTTATTTCATTTTGTAGATCAGTTGGCACTTTTAAAGGGACACCATCTACTGTATGCACATGATCTATATATTTTTCTAATGTAGGAAATGCATTTTGGAGTAATATCGTAGCATCATCATCAGCTATTTTTCTAATTATAATTGTATTACAAAAACCATATTTTTCTATTTTTTTATCAATTATTTTTTTGTATTTTTCTACTTTAGAACTTATAGGAATAAACCATAATATTTCCTTATCTTTAATAGTAAAATAAGTCGGTCTCTTCTTTCCTTTTTCATGGTTTTGCATTAGATTTTCATCTTGTACAACATCAAAATATTCATCTTTTATGTGATATAAATATCCGGTTTTAATTTCCATGTGCATCATCTCCATAAATAATATAATACCATAAAGCAAAAGAAAACTCCATCTTACGATGAAGTTATTCTACATTTTCAACCAGGATCATTTATTAGTCGCACCACCTGGAAGCGAAAAACATTGTCGCCTGGAATCACTTATTATTCGCACCATCCAGAAGCGAAAAACATTTTCACCACTTTTAAAGTAGCAATATAAATATACTATATTTTTATGAAAATGTCAATTAGTATACATTTATAGTATATTCGACATTTGTCACTTTAATAATTGTTAAATATATAGTAACTTACTGATTTACTAATAAATCTATTAATATAAGCAAAATAATCTGTTTTACCATTATAATGACTAACATTAGGACTAATAACAACCATACTATATTTAGGATTATCAATTGGAGCAAACATAGCAAAAGTATTATTAATAGTTTTAACATCCCCTATTCCATCCATATCACTATCGTATATAGTTTCACTAGTACCAGTTTTTCCTAATGCCTTAAATTCTGGATTAACATAACCATAACCTGTTCCTAAATTAACTACTTGATAGAACCCAGTTTTAATTCGTTCAAAATATTCATCACTAAGTTCAAATTTATTTAATTCCTCTTTTTCATAATTTACTAAAACATTTCCATTATTATCAATTATTTTATTCATTAGAGATAACTTATATCTGCTACCATTATTGGCAATTGTATTTATATATTGTAATAAAGAAACAGGTGTATATGTATCATACTGACCAATAGCAAAATTAAGAAGTAAATCAGCAGCAATAGTAGTTCCTTTAATACCAGTTTGTTCATTAGGTAAATCAATTCCAGTTTTAACTCCTAAACCAAACTCTCCAAACACTTTTCGATATATATCAAATTCTCTATTTGTAACTTCCATTTTCATATTATAAGAATACTCAACACCTGCTAATTTCATCGCTAGCATAAATTGATAATAATTAGAACTTGTTTTTAAAGCTGTAATATCATCAACCATACCAAGCTTTTTATAAGAACATTTTTCAGGAACTAAATAAAGTTTAACACATTTATCCAAAACATTTTTACCAACCTCAATTAAATTATTTTGATACCCCATAGCCATACTAGCTCCTTTAACAATACTTCCAACAGTAAAAGATGAATTAATAACGTCTGACTCAACATTTTTAAAAACATCATCATCTAAGTATTTTAACCCTACTAAAGCTTTTATGGTACCATTATTAGGATCTCCAACTAATACATAACTACCATTATAATATTCAGTATTATTTAAAGTCTTCCCAGATTTAATTTGCTCTTTTACTATTTCTTCAATTCCTAATTGCATATTTATATCAATTGATAAAACTAAATCATTCCCTCTCTTACCTTCAGAAACTAAAGTAAGTGTCCCATCATTATTAACCAAATAAGTATCTTTTTCTCCTTTTAAATATTCTTCATATTGTAACTCTAAAAAACTAACTCCTACAATATCATCTAACTTATACCCTAATCCTAAATAATAACTTTCTAAATTTTTAGGAATTTGACCAACGCCCCCAAATATACTTTTTAAAGTTTTACCATACGGATAATCTCTTTTAAAATACATTTCATTTGTAATTCCTTTAATTTTTTCTTCTAAAACACTTGCATATTCCCTCTCTGTAACATCTAACTTAATAACTTTTGCATCATAGTAATAACCTTTATTCATTAAACTATATATATAAGCTGCTTTTTTATCTATATCATCAAAACTAGATAACATTTCATCTGTTACTCTATCCAATTTTAATAAATATAAATCATTACTATTTAATTTTCGATGATTAAACAAATCTTTTTCCTCTTCAGTTATTAAGTTATTTCCTATATCTTGATTCTTAATAAGAAAAAATTTCTTTAAATCATTTAAACTAGTACTCTCACTAATTTCAAGCATTTCTGCTAACTTATAAGCAACACTAATTTCTTCTTTGACACTAATATTATTAACTTTACGATAAACTATCGCTTTAACTCCTATATTATCTACTAATATATTTCCATTTATGTCTAATATTCTTCCTCTTGGTCTTGATAAAGAACTTACATAAACACTTGTTTTATCTTGATATAATTCTTCATAATAACTCTTTTTCAAGAATATTAAATTATATAAACTTATTGTTGCTATACTAAAAAATAAAAATGCTATAAATATATAAAATTTTCTCATAAAAAACACCTATTATTAGTATTCAAAAAAATTATAATTTCATACAATATAGTAGGTGGTATTTATGTTTAATATTATAGAAAGATATATGAATAAGTTAACTTTAGATGATATCAATAATTTTGCTTTAAAAAATAATATCTCTTTAAGTGCAGAAGAACTTGAATTTACTTATATTTTTGTGAAAAAAAACTGGCAAACAATTATTGCCAATCCTAGTTCTTTAAACTTAGATCGTTATAAAGATAAATTTACAGAAGAAAATTTAGAAAAAATTAAAAAATTATTTAAAGAATACTCTACTCGTTATAAAAGCTTTTTATAAAAATTTTTAATATCTTCAATTAAATTTGGATTAATCTTTCCTTCTTTTAAAGATGCAATTTCAAATTTATAAGGAGGATATTCTTTGTCTATATAAGGTGTTTCTAATATTTTAGGAACATCTTTTAATAATTCATTTTGGGTTATATTATATAAAACATCAAAACCAATTTTCCCAAGTCCTAAATTTTCATGGCGATCTTTATGCATCCCTATTTCATTTTTGCTATCATTTAAATGGACACATTTCACTTTTTTTAACCCAATTAATTCATCGACTTTCTTGAGTAATTCATCAAAATTTCTTATATCATAACCAGCATCATTTAAATGGCAAGTATCTAAACATATGCCAATGTTTTTTGATTCTACATTATCTATAATTATTTTTATTTCTTCTAATGTACTTCCACATTCTGTACCTTTACCAGCCATAGTTTCGAGTAAGATCATTGGTGAATCATCTAGAATTATTAAATTTAGAGCATCACTTATATTTTTTAGCGCAATATCTTTAGCGATACCTACTGCACTACCTGGATGAACTACAATATATTTTACCCCTAACTCTTGACATCTTTTTAATTCTTGTTTTAAAAAATTAATACTAAAATGCCATTTATCTAAATCTTTATTATTAGCAAGATTTACTATATAAGGTGCATGACATATAACATTTTCTATAGCAAAATTATTATCTTTTAACAATTTATGAGCTTCTTTAATTTTTTCAACATCTAAATCTTTTCTAATTGTATTTTGAGGAGCTCCAGTATAAAACATTAAAGCATTAGCCCCATAGTCTAAAGCTTGTTTTACACTTCCTAAAAGCTGTTCATTTGTAAAATTAACATGACATCCTAAAATCATTTACGCATCACCATATTAATTATCTCATAAACTATTAAAAAAAAGAAGAAAATTAACACCTGTTTATTTAAAACATTCTGAGCCATTTACAATTATTGGCTTTTTTATTTATATTTATTAAATATTTTCTTGTAATTCCATAATTTCTTCTATTGATAAATTAGTATATTCTTTAACCTCTTCTGTTGAAAATCCTTTTATAAGAAGTTTTTTAGCTGTTTCTTTTAGTCTATTCATTCCTTGCTCTATACCTTTTGAATAGCCTTTTTCAATTCCATAATCCTCTGCTGCTATTAAATCCTGTTTATGGGCCTCTTCTAAATTATAATACCCTACAAACTCTGGATCTCTTGATAAATCTTTTACTGTTC
>CAOKUH010000105.1 GCA_948472605.1 uncultured Mycoplasmatota bacterium | reverse complement strand
AAACAAAGGCTTAGGAAGATTTTACTTTCTTAAAAGTGTTTAAGTTGAGATTATACCCTAACAAGTATGGGTAATGCAAGTATCATATTTCGACATTATTTTAAATATCAATAAATTATTACTTATTAACATTTATCTCACTTTTTCTTTGATAATATTGATAACGTTTTATAGCATTTTCTTTATTAATTTTTAATAGCTCAAAAGCTAAATTTTCATCCTTAATTTTTAAAGCATGATATCTAGTTTCATTATTTAAAAACTCTTCATATTTAGAAAAATCAGGTTCTTTAGAATCAAGATATAGTTTTTCTTCTTGTGGATGATATCTCATTAATAGTTGATAACCTACTTCTACTGCTAATTCCTGTTCTTTTGTAGTACATGAAAGTCCACCTTTAATTCCATGTTCAACACAAGGAGAATAGGCAATAACTATTGCTGGACCATCATGTTCTTCTGCTTCTTTAAGTGTTTTGATTGTATGATTAAAATCAGCCCCTAAACAAACACTAGCAACATAACAATTAGGGTAACACATCGCTATTTTAAACAAATCTTTTTTATTAGTCTTTTTACCAAAATCTGCAAATTCACAAACTTGACCAATTTTAGATGACTTAGACATTTGTCCTCCTGTATTAGAATAAACTTCTGTATCAAGAACTAATATTTTAATTTTTTCATTACTTGATAGTACATGATCAATTCCAGCAAAACCAATATCATAAGCCCAACCATCTCCTCCAATAGCCCATACACTTCTAGAAGGAATATAATCAAGTAATTTTTTCAAATCATTAGGAATTTCTAAACTTTCAAATTCACTCTTTAATTTATATGTAATATTAAAATCTTCTTTATTATTTAACCAACTATTAAATTTTTCCTTTAAATTATCGTCAATAGCTGGTAAAGAACATTTCATAATATTTTCAATTTGCTTTCTTTTTTGTTTATATGATAAAACCATTCCAAAAGCAAACTCCGCATTATCTTCAAATAAAGAATTTGCCCACGATACTGTATATGGAGTTGAAGGGATACTTCCGCCATAAATACTTGAACATCCTGTTGCATTAGCTATAACTAATTTTTTACCAACTATCTGTGTTAATAACCTTATATAAGAAGTCTCTCCACAACCGCTACAAGCTCCACTAAATTCAAAATATGGTTTAACTAAACTTAAATCTTTTATTGTATCTTTTTTTTCTAGAACAGGACTATTATATTCGTTGAAATAATAATCACTTAACTTTTGGTTTTCTAAATCAAAATCTCCAAATTTCAAGGCTTTGTTACCTTTTAAACCTGGACAAACATTAATACATAAACCACAACTTGTACAATCTGCTTCACTAATACTTACCAAATAATTATATTTATTATCACCTAAGCTAGGTTTTCCAATATTTTTATCTTCTGTTTTAAATGAACGAATAACACTATGTGGACAAACGAAACTACAACGCCCACATTCTATACAATTTTCTGGAATCCATTTCACTACTTTATCAGCTATTTTTCTTTTTTCTAACTTAGAAGTCCCACCAATAAATGTGCCATCACAAACACTTAATAATTCACTAACTGGTATATCATTTCCTTTTCTAGTATTAATTTTTTCAAATAAACTCTTAGCCTCTTCCTTTAAATAACCATCATTATCTAAAGTTACAACATTTAGATTATCTAAAGAATTTCTTAAAGCATTTATATTATTGTTAATAACTTCCATTCCTTTAGTTTTAAATTCATTTTCTATAGTTTCAGTCACTAACTCTAAAGAATTATCAATACCAATTAATTTCAAAATAATTACTTCCATTATTTTATTAATTTTTCCTTTTATCTTATTTTCTTCAGCAAGAAAACTAGCATTAATAGTTAAAATTTTAAGATTTCTTTTTTTTATTATATCTTTATCTTGTTTACTTATTTTTTCATTTAACAATTCTTCATTAGCTGTATTTATTAAAAGAATACCATTTTCTTTAATGTTATTTAGCATTTCATATTTTTTAAAATATTCATCTTTAGTAACAACTATTAGATCTGGATTAGTTACATAAAAAGGCGAATGAAATTCTTTATTTTTAATTCGAAGATTACTAACTGTTACTCCTCCACTTTTTTTAGAATCATATTCAAAGTAGCCATCACCATATTTATCTAATTTAGATAAAGCTATACTTAATATATCTTTACTGGCACTTACCATTCCATCACTACCAAAACCATATATTAAAATTTCTTTAGCATCTAATTTTAATTGATAATCATATTTAGTCAAACTTAAGTTAGTTACATCATCATTAATCCCAATTGTAAAATTATCTTTTAATTCACTATCAAGCATTTTAAATATACTATAAATATCACTAGGAGTTGTATTTTTACTCGATAATCCAAATCTGCCTCCAACTATCTTGATATTCGTATCTTTTAATGATGATAATACATCTAAATATAATGGTTCTCCAATACTACCTGCTTCTTTAGTTCTATCTAAAACTGCTATTTTTTTGACTGATTTTGGTAATACAGATTTTAAATATTCTTTACTAAATGGACGATATAAGTGTACTTCTATTACCCCTATTTTAGCCCCTTTACTATTTTCCTCTTCTACCACTAATTTTATAGTATCAACAACACTACCCATTGCAATTATTATATTTTCCGCATCACTACTTCCATAATAATTAAAAGGTTTAATATTTGTATTACAAATCTTGTTAACACTTTCCATATACCTATTTACGATATTAGGCATATCATTATAAAATTTATTTCTTGCTTCTACAGTTTGAAAATAAATATCTTCATTAGAAGACAATCCTTTTTGAATCATCTTATCAACATTTAAAGTTCTATTTTTAAATTTATTTAATTCTTCATAATCAATAAGACGCAAAAATTCATTTTCGTTTATTTCTTCAACTGAATGTATTTCATGACTAGTTCTAAATCCATCAAAAAAATGTAAAAATGGAAGTGATCCTTTTATGCTTGATAAATGTGCAACTGCTGCATTAGCTCTTACATCTTCTATATTAGAAGATGCTAACATACAAAAACCAGTACTTCTAGTAGCATAAATATCACTATGATCTCCAAATATTGATAAAGCATGTGTTGCAATAGTTCGACTAGCTACATGTATTACTCCTGGTAACATCTCTCCAGCCATTTTATACATATTAGGTATCATTAATAAAAGACCTTGACTAGCTGTAAATGTTGTAGCAAGAGACCCCGTAATTAATGCACCATGCATAGCTCCAGCAGCTCCAGCCTCACTTTGCATTTCAATTAATTCAACCTTTTCATTAAATAAATTCCTCTTATCTGTATTATTTAAATAATCTATATTAGATGCCATTGGACTTGAAGGTGTTATTGGATAAATAGCTGCCACTTCGCTAAATAAATAGGCAATATTAGAACACATTTTATTAGCATCCATTACTTTTTTCATAATCACAATCTCCTTGTCTTTATTGTAATCATTATATCATGAATTACAAAAGTATTTAGAGATTTTTTATTTATTTCATTTAAAAAGAAATAAAATACATTTATGTCAAAATAATGTCTAACCACGTAAATTAAATTGACAAAAGCTTGTAAAAAGGTATAATAATATTATAAAAGATTAAAAATTGATTGGAGAAATTGATAATAAGATGAATGAAAATAATTTAAAAGATATGATTGCTCTTTATGAAGAGAAAATGAAAGGTTTAGACTTTAATAGTGATAAATACATATTATATCAAGGAGAAATAAACAAATTAAAAGCTCAAGAAGCGGAAATTTCAAGATTACAAGAAGCTAGCAAAATTGAAGAAATGATAGGTTTATATCAAGAAAAAATATTAAATGCTAATACTCCAACAGAAAAATGCGAATTTTATGAAGGAGAAATCAAAAGATTAACTTGTATTTTAGAGCAAATTGAAGACGATAGAAATCAATCTCAGACTCGTTAAGAAAATCTGATTTAATTCAGATTTTTTTATTATCTAAATTGGATTTACATGAATAATAGTTAAATATATTTCTTCTATTTTCTCTTCGATTTCATCTTCAAGACGATTAGCAATCTCATGACTTTCAAAAGTATTTAAATTACCATCTACAAATATCGTAAATGATATTTGATAACGATATCCAACTGGAGTTGCATTAAAATGATTAACCTTTTTTATCTCTTTATAATTTGCAATTATTTTAAAAACTTTTTCCTTTGTTTCCTTATCAATTGACTTATCCATTAAAACATTATAGCTTTCTCTAAATATAGAATAAGCACTATATGCTATCCAAATTGATATTAATATACCTATTACACTATCAAGAAAAGTAATATTTAATATAGCTAAAAGGCATGAAAAAAGATTGACAAAAGTAATTAAACAATCATTACGATGATCTAAAGCATTAGCCTTAAGTAAAATATTTTTATATTTTTTAGATAATTTACTTGTATAAATATATAACAAACTTTTTATAAGAATCGTTATCAAACATACCACTATTAACCATTTAGAAAAAGTAAAAACTTCTTTTGTAATTAATGATATAATCGAGGACTTTAAAGAAATAAAAGCCAAAATAAACATAGCAATACTTATAAGTAACGAATAAATATACTCTGCCTTACCATGACCTAAATTATGGTCATCATCTCTTGGCATACTAGATATTCTATTCCCAATTAAAGTCATAAATGAAGAAAATACATCACTTAAAGAATTAAAAGCATCCGCCATCATAGCTTGACTATTCGAAACAATGCCTATTAATAATTTAATAATAGAAAGAAACTTGCTAATAAAAATCAAGTCTTTTTTGATAAAAATTTCAAAA
>CAOKUH010000104.1 GCA_948472605.1 uncultured Mycoplasmatota bacterium | reverse complement strand
CATAGAGCGAAGGATATTCCTACAACTAGAACAATTAATGCTATTACTCCTATACCTAAATATATCTTCTTTTTATTTTCCATAATACTACCTCTTTCTTATATATCTTATAAATCAGTTATTTACAAGTACATTTTGATAATAATAAAACGGCTTTAAGTGATTATTACTTAAAGATACTCTCTTTATTATTATTTACTATATTTAGTTTATCATACACGTATTGCATTATGCAATGCATATTTTAACTATATAAAATAAAAAATGTATACTTTTTTCATATACATTATTATTTTCTAATTCTCTTTCTTATAGATAATTCTTGTCTTTCTTCTTCACTTAAACAATCATAATTATAAAAAGCTAAAGTTTTTAATGGACTATTAATTGTTCTTTCGCAAAAAGGCCATCCTAAATGCTTTATTTCATCTAGATAAATAGACAAGTCTTCTCCTATAGTTTCATCTAAAACTATAGGAGATATCAATTTATTAAACCCATTTACATCCATAACAAAATTGTTTGCTATATCAATAACAAATGATTTATTATAGGAAACATTATAGCTATGTAACCAATAAGATCTAGGAAAACAATTTGGACATATTGCTGTTACAGCATAAAAGTCTGGATTAAGTTTAGCAAATTCATAAGAAACAAAATGACAATTATAGGAAAAATTTTCATAACTTTGTGGGTTAAAGCTGTTATTTATCTTAATATTTTCGGTTAAATTTTTATTTTTTCCTATTTCTTTTATTATTTCTAATTCTTTTTCATACATTAAATTAATAGGCAAAAAACTAAAAGTTCCTTTATTAGCAATAATTTTATACATTTTCGTTTTTTCATCATAATTAATTTCTTTAATCAAAGGACATCTTAACCAAAAATCAAAATCATCTTGAAGAGTTTTTGAATTTGCTAAAGAAGATATACATTCTAAAATCTCAGACTCCTCTAAATAATTATATTTTTTTAATATTTCATAAAATTTATTAGTATAAGACTTTGGTACACTTTTATCTTTTAAAAAAGAAGTTTTTAGAAGTTCCCACGGCTCTATACTATCTTTGCTCATAATATAGAAAAAAAATGCAAATAATACTTTATTAGCTAATTCGATACCAATATTAGTTGATATATCTAAATCATCACATAATTGCTCACATGGGGTACATAAAATCACCTTATTATATATTATAATAATGTTTTGTGAACTACCCCGAGATTGCGGGGCTTTAATAAGGAATCACAAGATACTAAAAATTTTCATCCGATTTATAAAGCAAGTCATATTTATCTTTACCCTGATTTTTTACATATTCCTGTATAACATCTTCACTTCCGTGCTTACTAACAGTTACAATCAATTTGTTTTTATTTCTGGATTCATCTTAAATATGATATTTGCTGTTCTTTCCTTAATTAATTTTACATATTGTGAAACCGAATAACTTGGAGCGGTTTGTATTAGAAAATGCACATGATTTACATCTGTTCCTATCTCTAAAAATTCTATATCACTTGTTTCTTCTATTTCCATACAAACATTAACTAATGTATTTGTAACTGCTCCAGTAAGCACTTCTCTTCGATACTTTACTGTACATACTAAATGATACAGTAACATTGTTTTATTATGCGACTTGCTTATATATTTCCCCATACTACACATCTCGCATAATAGTATATCAATTTATATTCCACGCAACAAGATTGCGGGGCTTCTACCCTAGATTTAATTTTCCAAAATTTCGTATTGCTAATAAAACTCCGTATTAAAAGCAAAACTTCTTAATGAAAAATTAAATCGTGTGAAAGGTAAGAAAAAAGATATATTTCTATATCCATACACCATATGTTATAGCTGCCATAGCAAGTAAAAAACCTATAACCCAAAATAATTTTACGATATCAGTCTCAATCCATCCTAATTGTTCAAAATGATGATGAAGTGGTGCCATTTTAAAAATCTTACGATGAAATTTGGTAATAGCAATAATTTGAACAAAACTAGATATTGTTTCGACTACAAATACTCCTCCAACTAAAACTAATGATAATTCATGTCTTGTAATAATTGCTACTGTTGCAAGAGCTCCACCTAATGCAAGACTTCCTAAATCACCCATAAATATTTTTGCGGGATGACTATTGTATAGTAAAAAGCCTAATAAACTTCCTACTAATAAAAAGCAAAATATTGCTACCTCTTCATAGCCTTCCATCCAACCTGTGTTCCAAGCAATAATACCAAAAGCTAAGAATGCTATAGCGGATAATCCACCTGCTAATCCATCTAAACCATCAGTTATATTAACAGCGTTGCTTGTTCCAACCAAGACAAATAAAATAAATATACCAAATAACCAACCCATATCAATACTAATACCAATTGATGTTATCCAAAGGATTGGCTCTCCACCATTTTTCATAAATATATAGAAAAATACTAAAGCTATGACCATTTGCATTAAAAACTTAGTTGTGATACTAATACCTTTATTATTTTTAAATTTCATCTTTAAAAAATCATCTAAAAAACCTAGTAATGCATATGCTAAAAAGACAAATATTAAAATCATTAGATTATGGCTAATAGTAATACTTCCTCGAATATAAAGTAAAATTATGGAAATTATAACAGGAATTATGAATATAAATCCTCCCATAGTAGGTGTTCCATTTTTCTTTAAATGTCTTTCGCCGATGGTTAGACTAACGTTTTGGCCCATCTTCATTTTGGTAGCAAATTTTACAAAGAAAAAGCCAAATACCATTGATATAACAAATCCAAGCATTATAGACATTGCTGCTTTAGCTAGTATTAACATATTATCACCTCGTAATCAAAATTATACAATATTTTAGAAAAACTTTTGTCCTCTTATTATAAAATTTACACTAGTTAGACAACATTAGAGAAATTTTACTTCCAACCTCAGCATAGTAGTTTCCTAATGGACTTTGATATATTACTTTATTTCCTTCACCGCTAGTTATAACTTTAAAATCTTTTAATGATTTTTTGGCATCCTCTAAGCTCATTCCTGTAACATCTGGTAACATAATATATTTTGTGTCTAACCATGTATATTCTCTTGGCATTCCTTCATTTGTTTTAGAAAAACCATAAAGATCTATTGCTGTTTTAAAGACATTTTTAGCTATTGGAGCTGATACAACTCCACCATATTGAGTGATCCCTTTAGGATTATCTATGGCAACATACACGACAATTTCAGGATCATCTGCAGGCATAAATCCCATAAAAGATACAATATAATTTCCCACCATATAAACACCATTGTTTACCTTTTGAGCGGTTCCTGTTTTACCTCCAATACGATAGTTTTCAATATAAGCATTTTTTCCAGAACCATTAGCAACAACACTTTCTAAAGCATAGCGAACTAATTTGCTTGTTTCTTCACTTATAACTCTTGTCCCATCATCAGGCATAAATTGTTTTATAACACTATTTGTTTCTGGTTCAGTCATTTTAGAAACTATATATGGAGTATGTAAAATTCCGCCATTAATAGCTGCAGATACAGCTCTTACTTGTTGTATTGGTGTCACACTTATTCCTTGGCCAAAACTTGTTGTTGCAAGTTCAACAGGACCCATTTGTTCTAGAGAGAATAATATTCCTTTCGATTCCCCATTTAAATCAATCCCAGTTTTTTTTCCAAAACCAAAATTATGAATATATTTAAGTAATGTTTCGGCACCAAGTTTTTGCCCCATAGTAACGAAGCCTGGGTTGCTCGGGTATAAACAAGAGATACTTTTGCTTTAAAAAATTTGCATCAAATGATGCCTTAACACTACAATCTCTATTAGTCATATTATTGCTATCTTTTAAGTCACTTCTATCATTTTTATTTGAATTATCGCCACTAAAATAATTATTATTCATATTAAATTCTATAAATTCATCTTTTCTTTTAAAATTGAAAACTAGTTGCAATTTTAAATGCTTTCTATTATTATTTATTTTACTTACAAATACTTTATCAATAAATAAATTAAAATATTTTCCTATATTATTTTTTATATCTAATAATGATATTGTTTCATTTTTAATATCTATAGCTATGTTTTCATAGTATGATGCTGATTCTTTATTGCTTTCCATTTTTATTAATTCATTTTTCAATTTTAAAATCTCTTCTGAAATTTTAATATTTTTTTCTATGAATTCTTCATCATTTATCATTTTTCTTAAGGACATATCAAGCAACCTTTCTTTATATGCTTCTTGCTCAGTTATCTTTGATTTTAAAGAATTGATATCAAATGTTTCATGACTTTCTTTTATTAAATTAACATAATCCTTTATTATTATATCCAATAATTCTTCTTTTCTATCAACAATTTTTTCTAATATAGATAAAAATATTTCATCTAAATGTTTTTCATAAAGTATAGGAGTTAAGCAACCTTTTAGACCATGTCTTACATATTCATTACAATGCCAAACTGGATTATTTTTTCTCTTTCCGTTGGCACATCTAATAAAAGTTGTATTATGTTCTAAACAAAATATTTTAGATGTATAATTTCTATTTTCTAAATAAAATTCTTTATTCAAGACATTATTATTCCATGTTTCATGTCTTTCATTAAGCACTTCATTGGCTTTATTCCATAACTCTTCCGAAATGATTGCAGGAATATTTCCACTTTCATCTTTTTCTACTATCCATTCTTCTTTAGGTTTTGCAACTTTTTTATGAGTTTTATAATTTTCAACTTCAGTCAAATTAGCAGTATAGTAACCTTTATATTTGGCATTTCTAATCATTTTTTTTAAAGTTATATCACTAAAAACCTTTCCTTTTCTTGTAAAATATCCCTCTTCCGCTAAAAGTTCTCCAATTCTTTTTAA
>CAOKUH010000103.1 GCA_948472605.1 uncultured Mycoplasmatota bacterium | reverse complement strand
ATTAAGTCATCTACATCAAATACTCTGTAAGCTTTAGGGTAAATAAAATATAATCCT
Source organism: uncultured Mycoplasmatota bacterium (assembly GCA_948472605.1). Lineage (GTDB taxonomy): Bacteria > Bacillota_I > Bacilli_A > RF39 > UBA660 > MGBC108787. The sequence continues at coordinate 4,863 of CAOKUH010000103.1, read as the reverse complement.
GAAAGTTGCGTTAGTTCAAAAAATAAAGATAGGAAAAAAGAATATTTAAAACATTTTTTTAAGTCACATTTAAAATAATATCTCAAATACATTCCAAAAGGAATAGTCATTAAAACATTAAATAAAACTGTATAAACACATGGATCCGTTAAAGACTTTAAATAAGTACTTGGCTTATTAAGAACAAATGAAGTTTCTCTTATAATATCATTAATAAAAGAAAATGGTATTAATCTTGGCTTAATAGGATCCATATTAATTACTTCTTCTATACTAGGAAGAGGCAAAATAACCAAAAAATAAACAACAAGTAAATATAAAATAAAAGAATAAACTATTAAACTCCTTAATTTATTAATAGAACCATATTTATGATATTGTTGTAAAATATAAGGTATTGTAAAAAATAAAGCTAAAAAAGGAAAAAAGATAATGGCTGTTTTAATTGTATTTAAATAATTCAATTTATTTATTTTTCTTAATTAATGCTATTAAAATAAATAGTAGCATAATTATTAAAAAAGGAATAAATATCGGTAGCCATTTATCTTTTAAATTTGTATAAAATAAACTAAAATTAATAAGAAAAAACATATAAGTCATCTTCTTTCTTTGATGATATTTTTACTACAATAATAGATTATTAAGAAATATCCACCATATATTAAAATAATAAATATAAGTGTCATCATAACTGATGAAAGTAATTCATTAGAACCAAATACTTCTAATATTTTAATAGCGAAGATAATACCAAATATCGAATGAATAACAGCAAGAACTAAATGTAATAAGAAGAAAATAATAATTTCTTTAAATAAAGCTTTATTTAACATAGATTCATCTACTCCAATTTTTCTTAGAATTTTAAATCTATATTTATTATCACTACTTTCCGATAATTCTTTTAAACCTATTATAGCTGCACTACTTGTTAAAAATATAACTCCTAAATATAGCCCAATAAAAGTCACCATAGCTGCTAAACCAATTGTTGCCTCTGTAATAGATAATTTAGTAGAAATAGATGGAATTAAATATTCATTTCTTTTAGGATGACCACTAAGCTCATTAATAGTATTTTCAATATTAATTATTTCATGCTTATCAGTTGTATTATAATTTCCTATTAAATAATTTTGATATATATAAGACTCATCAATAACATCATCAGGAACAACAATTATACCTGTATTAATATGTTGACTAGACATATCTATAAATCCTTCTTGACAATTACTAAATTTAGGTTTTAAAACTTTACCAAATATTTTTATCTCTTCTTGATTTTCTAAAGCCATATTTCTAATTTCAACCATTGATTCAAAATCTGCAACAATTATATATTCTAAATCATTTAAACTAAATTCTTTATTTCCATAAAATCTAGCTATTTTATTATAATCACTAACTTTAATAATGGTCTCTTTTGTATCATAAAGTAAATGCGGAAAACTCGTTCTTATTGTATCTAATTTTTTACCCAACGTTTCATTAAGTGTCAATTCCTTAGTAGCATAAGTATTTATCTCAATATATTCTTTTAAATAATCCGTAATATCAAAATCAAACATTTTAAACGCTTCGATAACGTCTTTATTTTTCATAAGCTGTAAGAGTATCAAATAAATTAAAATCTTGAAATATAAAACCTAATTCTTCTCTTCTAAACTTATTAAGGTCATTACCCTTTAACTCTGTTATATCTTTATTTCCTAAATAAATATGTCCACTAGTTACTTTATCAATAGTTGAAATACAATTTAAAAGAGTTGTCTTTCCACTTCCACTCGCCCCCATAATTGCCACAAATTCTCCATTTGTCACAGTAAAAGATATATTATCAATAGCCTTTGTTAAACAAGATCTATTGCCATAATATTTTTCTATTTTATCAATTTTTAAAACATTTTCCATTAAATATTTCTCCTTCCAATAACATATTAAAAAATATTAGCCTTTTTGTCGTTTGTTTAACATTACTAAATATTACATTTTTGTAATATTACCTTACTACATCATAATAATTATTTTTATAAAATGTTATAGAAACATTTGTATATTCATTTTCTTTTGATTTAATATTTATACTAGATCCCAATTTAGTACATAAATTTTTCGCTATATATAAACCCATTCCTGTTGATTTAGCTTTTATTCTTCCATTAGTTCCTGTAAAGGTTTTTTCAAATACTTTTTTTAAATCTCTATCATTTATTCCCATACCATTATCTAAAATATTTAAAACTATTTCATTATTATTTTCTTCTACATAAATTTTAATATAAGAATTATTATCTTTTTTATATTTAACATTATTATTTATAATTTGATTTAATATAAACTCTAACCATTTAGCATCAGTATAAACATAAACATTTAAATTTAGAACAATTAAATCTATTTTACTCTCTAGTAATACATCTTTATTTTTTAAAGCAACATTACCTATTATTTTTTCTAAACTACTTCTCTTAATTAAATAATCTTTTTCAGAGTTTTCACTTCTAACATAATATAATATTTGTTCTACATAGTCATCAATACTTTTTAATTGATTAATTGCCTTTTTATTAAATAATTCTTGATGATTATGTTTCATTAAAGATAATGTCTGCATAGGTATTTTAATTTCGTGTATCCACATTTCAATATATTCTTTAAAATCTAAAATTGCTCTTTCCTGCAATTTAATTATTTCTATTACTTTTTTATTTATTTCATATAATGCTTGATATAATAAATTTCCTTCATAAAATGATGGTTCTTCTATCGTTTCTAAAACTAGATAAGGTTTATCTAAATTTTTCATATTATTAAATAAATTAGCATAAAATGTTTTCTTTTTTAAATAATCTATTGTTAAAATTAGTATTAAAAGAAATAAGAAAATTAGGGAAATAGCTATTATTAAACTTCTATCAATTTTAAATTTATAAATAACAAAAATATTAATAAATAACTAAATAAGAATAATATTATATAAATTAATTTGTCTTTTAAAAATTCTTTTAATTTCATGATAAAATATACCCTAATCCTTTTCTTGTCTCAATTATATTTTCATATCCTATACTTTTTAATTTATTTCTAAGTCTACTTATATTTACAGTTAAAGCATTATCGTTAATATATTCACTATTATTCCATAAATCTGTCATTAATTCATCTCTTGTAACCACTTTATTTTGATGATTTATTAAATAATTAAAGATAATCATTTCATTTTTAGTTAAAATTATTTCTATATTATCTTTAATAATAAGCCCTTTTTGTAAATAAATTATTAGATCTTTGTAATTGATAATTTCTTTTTGAGTCTCAGTTCTTTTTAAAATAACTCCTATTCTAAGCAAAAGAATGGTTGGGTTATATGGTTTAGTTATGTAATCATCAGCTCCATATGAAATTGATAAGGCTTCATTTATTTCTGAATTTTGACTAGTTACCATAATAATTGGCACGTTAGATACTTTACGAATATTTTGTAATAACACTTCTCCATTTATATATGGAATATTTATATCGAGTAAAATTAAATCTGCTTTTTCTTTTAAAGTTTTTTCTAAAGCATTAATAAAATCATCTAAAATAACTGCTTCATATTGAGCATTTTCTAATAATTCTTTTAATTCACTTGATATATTTTTATCATCTTCTATAATTAATATTTTTTTCAAGGTTATCACCACTTTTAGTATTATACCATGAATTTTACAAAGTATTTTGTGAAAAGAAAAAATACCAACATTAATCAGTATTTTAACCCTTTTATATTCTATAATTTAATAAACAACTTCCATTATTATTCACTAATTTTAACTAAAAATGGCGATGATTTAGATCCGATACCTTCCTTTATTTCAACATCAGACTTTAAAAAGAAAACTGGACGAACTACATAACGGGCATAAGAACCATAAGTAGTTACCATACCATTATTATCTACCGCAAAGACACCATTCGAACTACTACTATCAGTTGAAATAGTCCACTGAACAGAACCACGCATATAAAGCCAATCATTACTCATACAATTATTTACATTATAATCGACTAAATTTGCTGATAAACATCAGTGTTAGCATATTTCACAAAAAATCGCATTTCTGCGACTAATTTTCTTATTTCTTTCTTTTATTCCTAAATAGTTTGTAAAAAATCTGGTCATAGGGACACACCTTATTACCCTTAAATAATATAGTTTATTATTTGCTCCAACTTGATTATTCTATTAATTTTTGTAGCTAAGTATAAATGGATCAGTGGTTGTTCCTGTTCCACTTGATAAGATTATATTGGAATTCAGGTATAGGGTAGGTTTTATAACATAATTTGCACCATTAATCATTGAATTAGCAATAGCACCATTAGATAATATGACACTAGTACCCCTATTAGCACTATTTGGCATTAAGGTCCATTGATTAGTTCCGCTTAAATGCAGCCAACCATTTGTATGACAATTTTTAGTATTATAATTGTATAAATTAGTATTTAAACATGTTTCTCTTACATTCCCTCCAACAGCAAAACCAAAATCTGATGGATACATTAATCCTATTTTTCCTGTCCATGTTGTTGGCCTACCACTATATACTAAAGTTCCTCGTTCTGCTATATAAAATGTATTTGAAGTAGCATTAGTATCTGCTCTTCCACCTAAATTCCATATAATACTACTTATCATATCTTTTGCTTCTGTTGATAGTCCATTGTAATATGTTCCATTTAATATATTTGTATTTAGTGTACTCTTTGTCCAATCACTACTTCTATTACTGCTACTTCCGCTCCAATCATAATTTCCAATACTTTCATTTCTGATTAACTTAATATGACTTCCAATATTACCATCGCTAT
>CAOKUH010000102.1 GCA_948472605.1 uncultured Mycoplasmatota bacterium | reverse complement strand
AGTACCACAGGAAATTATAGTGGAATCTATGATATGAGTGGAGGATCATGGGAATATGTAATGGGAGTAAGAAGCTCAATAACAAGTGGAAATGCAGGAATAACAGATACAACTATTGATTCAAAATATTATGATGTATATGGAGCTACATTAAGTGATACAGATTATAAGTACAGAATATTAGGAGATGGAACAAGTGAATTTGGGTCATTCCAAAATATAATAGATCCAGATAGTAATTATCGTAAAAAGTCAAGTTGGTATTATGATTATTCATCTTTTGCAACTTCTGCTAGTCAATGGTTTATGCGAGGGGGAGATTGGGAAAATGGAATTACATCTGGAGTATTTTCATTTTATCGTCATTGTGGAGGAGTATATAAGTATCTTTCATTCCGCCTAGTCCTTGCCTTAAAATAAAAATAGATTGTAAATCCCTTACAATCTATTATTTCATATTTATTCTTTTTGTATTAATAGCTTGATATCCTTTAGTAGTTTCAATTAAATCAAATTCTACTTGATCATCTTTTTTTAGGCTTTTATATCCATCTTGAATAATAGATGAATAGTGAATGAAAATATCTTCTTTATCATTAAACTTGATGAACCCATAACCTTTTTCATCTTTAAACCACTTAACAACACTTACCATAACGCCAAACACCTCACTTTCGCCTTTTCTAGAATATCACAATAATAATTAAAATTATTAAAACAGGTATAAATTGTTATATTTTGGTGGAAATTGGTCATTTATGTTTTCTAATAACTATTTTTTGAACAAAAAAATTATCCATAATACTAGTTTCTTTTTTAAAAGTATCATGATGCTTCAATAAATTATTTAAAATATGTAATCCTATTCCTCTATTTTTACCTTTAGTGCTAAAACCTTTTTCATCCAATCGATCTATATTTACAAATTTAAAAGTATTAGCAACAATAATTATATAACTATTATTCTCTTTGTAAAATTGAAAACTTGCTAATTTATTCTTGCTTTCTAAAGAACCCTCGATGGCATTATCTAAAACAATACCTAAAATAGTATATAAATCATTCTTTTCTTTCAAACTTAAAAAATCATTTTTCAATTTTGCAATATCATCAGAAATATATATTTCCAAATCAATTCCTAATTCTTTCATCTTTAAAAGCTTAAAGTTAATAATTCCTTTAACACCTGATATAGGAATATTTTTAATTTCAACAAGCCATCGATAATTATTTACTGATTTTTCTTTTAAAATATCATTAATATATTTATGTGCTTCCTTATTTCTTTTGCTTATCATTCCTTTAATTATAATTAATTTATTTTTATATTCATGAAAAAAATCACGATACTCAGAAAGCAAACCCTCTGCAAATTCAGAATATTCTACTGTCTTCTTATAATTCTTAGCCAAAATATCATTTTTTTCCTTTTCTTGCATAAGAAGCATTGCTAAATTAAAAGAAATAATACTTAAAAAAAGAATAGGATATTTAATATTTATGAAATTAAAATTGTATTTATAAATTCGAATAAAGAAAACAAGTATTAAATAAAGATTACATATAAAATATTTAGTAAAGTGGTTTTTACCAGTATAAAACCAGTTATTAAGCATTATATTTCTTAAATAATCTTTAAAAAAGAATGATGTTATTAATACTAAAATAGAAGTAAAAACAAATAGTAAATAAGAGTCTACAAAATTTATTTTAAAAATAAAAATAACTATGTAAAAAAGTATTTCATAAATAAATCTAATTAAATAAATGATAAAACTAAAGGAAAAAATATTATACATACTTGTATCAAATTCCAAATACAAAAAAATAGAAGTAGTACTTAAATAACATAAAAAAGAAATAAAATGCTCTTGATAAGAATAAATTACTGCATATAAAAAACTAAATATTATTAAATGGATAATTGTCTTAAATTTATTTTTTTTTAAAATTATTAATGTATCACCTAAAATGTATAAATATAATGAAATCCATAAACCCATAATAAAACTAAATAATGTCATATAAATACCCCTTTGTCATTTTATCTTTTAATTCTTTTTTATTATTTCTGGATAATAAAGCAACTTGATGTTTAGTAAAATATATTTTATTTTCGTTAAAATCAACTTTTAGAATATTTTTAATATTAACAATATAACTTTGATGAGTTTTAAAAAAGTAGGGGATTGTTAATAATTCTGTTTCTATATTTTTAATACTTTGTTTTACTTTATAAGGTTCAATAAATCTATTTTTAGTGATAATTTTAGTATAATTATTATTCAAATCTTTTTCAAAATATAAAATATCATCATATGGGATTTGATAAAGTTCATTATTGTAGACAAAATTAAATGATTTATAACGAGAATGAATACGAAGAGCTAGAACAATAGCTGATCTTATACTTTCTTCAGGATTTTCATTTTTAGAAATAAAATCTAACATTAAAACTCTGCTCGAAAATCCTTCTTCTTTAAAACATTCATAAGAAGTAACCATAATAATCTGACTGTGCCAATCTCCAGTATTCCTTATTTCTCTTGCTAAATCTAAACCAGATTTTCCTGGGACTTCCATATCTAAAAGAAAAATATTTTTACCAATTAGAGAGTCAATTTTTCTTTTAGATTCTTTGGAATATTTATCGATTACAAGTATTTGATATTTATCTTGTTTATTACCAATAACATTTAAAATCGCTTTTTTATAATGATCTTGCCATTTTTTATTGTCTTCATAAATAATAAAATTAATCATTTTTAATATCCCCTTTTTAAATGAATACTATTTTATTGTAGCATGAAATAATATTTAATATTTCATGAGAAGTTTATAATTAATTATTTTTAGTTCTAAATTCATGTATTTATATTTTTCTATTTTACATCTTTAGATTATACAAAAAAAAGTTGCTATTTGCAAACAAAATAGTTTAAAATAAAAGTGGTGATTTTATGGAATGTAAAAAGTGTGGACATGTTCTTCCTAAAGTAGGTTTTAATTGTACAAATTGTGGAACTATGATGAGTGCTGAGCAAATTAAAGAGCAAAAAGATAATATGGAATTAAATAAAAAACTTAATGTTGAGTTAGTAAGTGAAAAGTATGGTCATAAAAATTTTATTTATCAGAAAAGAGATAAAGATAATTTTAGTTATTGGTGGTTAATTCTTTTAATAGGAATAATTATTTTAATTTTTTTGATTGTAATTATGGTTTTTTTCTAAAAAATAGGGAAGAATAGTTTTAGTAGGTGATATTATGGAACTATTCTTTTTATGTGTCAAAATTTTTTTTGCCAGAATTTTAGATGTTTCGATAGGAACGATTAGGACTATGTTGATGGTTAAGGGAAAAACTTTAATCATGGTCATTCTGGCATTTTTAGAAGTTTTTATTTGGTTTTTAGTTGCTAGGGAAGCGTTAGTAACTGATATTAAAAGTATTTTTATTCCAATAGCGTATTCTTTAGGCTATGCAACTGGAACGTTTTTAGGTTCATATTTTTCTAATACTTTTATTAAAGGTATAGTAGGAGTACAAGTAGTTGTAAAAAAAGATAATAAAAATTTACTTAATGCCGTAAGGAAGCATGGCTATGCTGTATCAGTTATTGACTTAAAAGATGATTATGAAGGAAATAAAAGAGATATGCTTTATTTTCAAATCAATAATAAAAATTTAAAAAAACTAATTAGCTTAATAAAAAAATATGATGATATGGCTTTTATTATTGTTAATGATACTAAAGCTGTTCAAAATGGTTTTATTAAATAGGATAGAAATATCTTATTTTTATTTGGCTTTTTTAATATATAAAAAGTGTCAATCAGATTTACATCTTAAAATATCCATGTTATACTACTGGTATAGTAGCTTAGCTACAATATATTGGATAATTTTAACAAATAAAATATATATTGACTTTTTTTGAAATATTTGTATAATAAACAATCAAAAAAAGCGAAATATTTCGTTAATTATTTTTCATAATTGTAGATTGGGGTGATTAATATGGAAAATAAGAATAACAAAAAAGGAATTATAAAAGGTATAAAAGAAGGTACTATTAGAGGAAGTATCATAGCATTAGCATTTAGTTCTTTTATATCAAGTTGTGGTATAAATGGAAATGAAAAAACAAGTGGTAGAATTGGTAGTATTATAGATTATCCTTTAAATACTATAGGATATGATTTAAATAATTTAAGAGAAGACTTGTTATACGAAAAAGAATTTTTAAAAGAACAACAAAGTTTGCTTAAAGAATTAGATGCAAAAGAACAAGAAATGGAATCTTTATTAAAAGATTTGGAATTAATTGAAAGTAGAATTAAATTTCTTGAAGGTGAACAAGGTCTCCTAGAAGCTGAGAGAGATGATTTATTAGTAGCATTAGGTAGAAAACTTAATAAAAAAGATAAGCAAGAAAAAGAAAAACGCTTAGAAGATGTAAATCTTAGTCTTGAAGAAATTAAAGCATTACTTAGAGAACGACTAGAAGAACAAGCAAAAAAAGAAAAAGAAATTTCGGAATTAGAAAAAGAAATAGAGGATTTAAAGAATCAAATTAAGTTTAATAATCAATCAAAAGATGAAGAAAAAGCAAAAAGAGAAGAAGAAAGACAAGAAGAAAAAGAAAACAGAAAACAAGAACATGAAGAAGAAATTAAAAATCCTGTAAATAAATTCCCAAATCAGGGAGATGGTAATCCAATCATTCCAGAGGTACCAAATGAAACTCAAAAACCTTCAGGTAACCCTGACTCAACAAACAAACCATCAGAGACAAACAAACCATCTGAGACAAACAAACCATCTGAGACAAACAAACCATCAGAAACAAACAAACCATCTGAGACAAACAAACCATCAGAAACAAACAAACCATCTGAGACAAACAAACCATCAGAAA
>CAOKUH010000101.1 GCA_948472605.1 uncultured Mycoplasmatota bacterium | reverse complement strand
AAATTGATTGTCTACTAAACCCTCTTAGTTGTCTACTTTAAGCTTACCACTACATTTTGATTATCTATAGAATATTATAAACTCTCACTTGACAAATCTAGTCGGGGGGGGGGTATAATTATGTTAGAAAATAAAAATTTTAAAATATTTTATTTTTATAAATTACAAAATTTATTTATTGTGACAATAATAAGTGCTATAATTAACTAAAGACAAGGAGGAGTATATATGTTAAAAATAGAAAATGTAACAAAGTATTATGGCGATTTTTTGGCTGTAGATGATTTATCCTTTACAGTTAACAATGGAGAAATATTTGGTCTTTTAGGAGTTAATGGAGCAGGTAAGACTACAACATTTAGGATGATTAATGGCTTACTTGATAAAACAAAAGGAACTATAACTTTAGATGGGAAACCAATTGATTACAGTGTAACAGACAAAATAGGCTTTTTAACTGAAGAACGTAGTTTACTTACAAAACTAACAGTTAAGGAACAAGTGATTTTTTATGGTGTTTTAAAAGGTATGAAAGAAGATTTAATTTTAGAACGATTAGATTATTGGTTAGAAAGATTTCATATAACAGAATATAAAGAACGTAAAATAAAGGAATTATCTAAAGGAAATCAACAAAAAATTCAATTTATTACAGCTATAATAAATGAACCAACATTACTTATACTAGATGAACCATTTTCTGGATTAGATCCTATAAATGTTCAAATGTTTATGGATGTAATAAAAGAATTAAAAAAGAAAGGAACAAGTATTATTTTTTCTTCGCATCGAATGGAACATGTTGAAATGTTTTGTGAAAAATTAGTTGTTTTAGTAAAAGGTAAAAGTGTATTATCAGGAGAATTAAAACAAATAAAAAAAGAATATCGCAAGAAAAATATCCATATTGTTTGTGATGAAATTGATATAGAAAAATTAAAAAAAGTAAAAGGTGTTATTGATGTAATTGAAAATGAAACAGATATTATTGTAAAAATAGCAAGTAATGATAATGTAAGTGAAGTATTTGATTATATAAAAACATGTAAAGGTGTAACTAAATTTGATGTTGAAGATGCAACTCTTAATGAAATATTCTTAGAGAAAGTTGGTGTAACTTATGAAAACTAAAATGAAATTTTTGATTAATCAAAGTTTAAAAAAGAAGATTCAAACAAAATGGTTTAAAGTTGCCAATATTTTGATTTTAATTTTATTAGTTGGGGTTGTAAATATTGATAGAGTAATTAGTTTCTTTGGTGGTGATTTTCAAAATATTACAAAAATATATATAGTTGATAATGCATCATCTTATGAAATGTTTGCTAATAGTTTTAATACTTTAAGTGAATCTTTAGATGATTTAGGCAATTATGAATTAGAAAAAAGTTCTAAAGATATTTCAGAATTAAAAGAAGAAATATCAGATAAAGAGGATATTATTTTGAATATATCTTTGGATGATAAAGAATATATTAAAGCTGATGTAATTAGTTTTGATCCTATTGGAACAATCACTGAGCAATTATTACAAACAAGTTTAAATAGTGTTAAAAGTGCTTATGTGATGCAATCAAGTGGTTTTACAGAAAGTGAAATAGCTGCTTTAACTAGTAATGTTTTAATAAATAAAGAAGTAACTAATCCAGAGCTAGATGAAAATGCAGAAGGACGTGATATAGTTTCTAGCGGTTTAATTATCGTTTTGATTGTTCCTTTCTTTTTATTAATTACCATGTTAACTCAAATGATTGGAGCAGAAATAAATGATGAAAAATCAACAAGAAGTATGGAGATTATAATTTCTAATGTTTCTCCTAAAATTCATTTTGCTTCTAAAATAATATCATCAACTTTATTCGTTATAATTCAAGCTTTAGCTTTAGTCTTCTATGCAGCAATAGCTTTATTAATAAGAAAACTTCTTACATCTTCTGTAGGAGTATCGAGTGAAGTTACAGGTTTTGTAACAGATACACTTACAATGGTAAAAAATACTGGAGTTTTAGATTTATTAATTAAAGGTGCACCATTTATAATCTTGTTATTCTTATTTAGTTTCTTAGCATATGCTATTATTGCAGGAGTACTTGCATCTATGACAACAAATATAGAAGACTATCAACAACTACAAACACCTTTAATGATTATTTTAATGGTTGGTTATTATATTGCAATTATGGCATCAGCCTTTGAGGGAGCTTTATTTGTAAAAGTTGTTGCTTATATTCCAATGTTATCATTTTTGATAGCTCCAGTTATATATTTATTAGGTCAAATTGGTTTAATAGAACTTATTATTTCAACAACAGTATGTGGTGTAGTAACATATTTCTTATTCTATTTTGGTCTACGTATTTATAAAGTTGGAATATTAAATTATTCTAGTCAAAATTTATGGAAAAAAATATTTAAATCAGTAAAAGAAAAGTAGGTTTAAATTTTTAAGAAGTCACATTATAGACTTCTTTTTTAATATTTGATACAATACTAACGGGTGTTTACAATGTTAAAAATAAGTAATTTAATTGTTAAAGTTTTAGATAAAATAATTTTAGATGATTTTAACTTAGAAATAAAACCAGGAGAAATTCATGCTTTAATGGGACCAAATGGAGCAGGTAAATCGACTATATCTAAAGTTTTATTAAGAGATTCTAGTTATCAAATAACAAAGGGAAATATTATTTTAAATGAAAAAGATTTACTTAAAATGAATACTACAGAAGTTGCTCGTGAAAAAGTTTTTTTAATAAGTCAAAATCCCATTGAAATTAGTGGCGTAAGTAATGCCGAAATGCTACGTACAAGTTTAAATGATCAAGGAAATAAAGATATGAATGTTCTAGAATTTAATCGGTATTTAATAAGTTTATGTGAAAAGTTAAATATTTCTAAAGATTTTATTCATCGTGATATAAACTACAATATGAGTGGTGGAGAAAAAAAGAAAATGGAAATTTTACATATGTGGGTTTTAAAGCCAAAATTTATTATTCTTGATGAAGTAGATTCAGGCTTAGATGTTGATTCATTAAAAATAGTGGCAAATTCTATTCGAGAATATTATGAAGAATATAAACCTAGTATTTTAGTTATAACACATCAAAAAACTTTATTAGATATAGTTAAACCTGATTTTGTTCATGTCCTAAATAATAAGAAAATAGATAAAACTGGTGATGCTACATTAATAGAAAAAGTATTTAATGAGGGTTTTTCTAGGGTAAGTACAATAACTCGGAGTGAAGATAATGAATAAAATATTAATAGATACAAGCAAAATAGATTTAATTGATGAGATAGTAATAATAAAAAAAATACCAGATAGATTAGTTTTAAATATAAAAGTGAATGTTTATTGTGGTTTTACTGAGTTTCATAATAAAGAATTAATTATTAATTTAGATAAAAATGCCACATTAACTATAGAATTTTTAATTACAATGAATAATACTAAAAATAAAATTATGATTAATAATCAAGAAAAATCACAATTAGATTTACATTATGCTTGTATATATGAAGGAAACAATGAATTAGTTATAGAAAATACTATACCTACATCAAATAATAAAAATAATATTTTTGTAAGAGCTGTAGAAAGTTCAGGGAATTTTTTTATTAATGCCACAGGAATAATTGAAGAAAATACTTTTGATAATACTTATTTAGAGGATATAAAAGCATTAACTAAAAATCGTAATAGTATGAAAATAATGCCTAATTTAATAGTAAAATCTAGTAGAATAATAGCTAATCATAATGCTACTATTAGTCCTGTAGATGAAAATGATTTATTTTATTTAGAGAGCAAAGGATTAAGTAATGAGTCTGCAACTTCTTTAATTAAAGAAGGGTTTTTAAAAGGTATAGTTACTAATGATGAATTAAAAAGTTTGGAGGTGAAAACAAATGAATAGAGAAGATTTTCCAATGTTAAATAAAGATATTGTCTATTTTGATAATGGGGCAACAACATTAAAACCTAAATGTGTTATTGATAAGACTATTGAATATTATACTCAATATGGGGCTAGTTCTCATAGGGGAGATTATGATATTGCTTATAAAGTAGATATGGAATATGAAAATACTAGAGAATTAGTAAAAGAGTTTATTAATGCTAAATATTTAGAAGAAATTATTTTTACATCAGGATCAACAGAAGGATTAAATTTGATAGCATCTGGTTTTTTTAAAAATTTATTAGAGCCAGGAGATGAAGTATTAATTACTCAAAGTGAACATGCTTCTAATGTTTTGCCTTGGTTTTCTTTAGCTAAGAGTAATGGTATAAAAATAAATTATATTCCTTTAGATGATAATCATTATGTGACAATGGATAATCTAAAAAAAGTTATAACTCCTAATACTAAAGTTATAAGTTTAGCTTATATAACTAATGTAATTGGGGATATTAGACCTATTAAAGAAATTGTTTCATTTGCTCATCAAAATAATATTTTTGTTGTTTTAGATGCTGCCCAAAGTATTGGACATGTTAAAACAGATGTAGCAGATTTAGATATTGATTTTATGTCGTTTTCAGCTCATAAAATGTGTGGTCCAACAGGTGTAGGAGTTTTATATGGTAAAAAAGAACTATTAGAAAATGTAGAACCATTATTATTAGGTGGCGGAATGAATGAATCATTTGATAATGAACATGAAGTTTATTATAAAGATTTACCAACAAGATTAGAGGCAGGAACACCAAATATTGCAGGAGTCATTGCCTTTGGAGAAGCAATTAAATATTTACAAAATATAGGGTTAGAAAATATAGCTGCATATGAAAAAGATTTAAGAAAATACTTAGTTGATAAATTAATAAATATACCATATATAGATATTATTAATATTGAAAGCGATAGTGGAATAGTATCTTTTAACGTTGCTGATATTTTTAGTCAAGATATTGCTTATTATTTAAATAAATATAATATTTGTGTTAGAGCAGGTAATCATTGTGCCAAAATAT